>JBLNAU010000218.1:0-3345 GCA_050259515.1 Syntrophothermus sp. | reverse complement strand
AGAAACCACCATGTCGAAAAGATTTTTGGCTTTCAGCCTGATGATCGTCTTTGTTCTGTTCGTCTCTGCCTGCGCCCCGAGCGCACCTGCTACCTCCGCTCCGGCCGCCACACAAGCCCAGGTGACAGAGCCCCCTGCCGTCGCCACCGAGCCGCCCGCTGCTACAGAACCAGCCACCCCAGCCGAACCCAAAATATTACGCCTGTCCGGTGGCGCCAGTGATTATGGGACCATCGATCCGTCTCTTGCCACCCAGAGTGCGGAGATTCAAATTGCCGAGTCCACTTCCCTGGGCGTTGTTCGTCAGAACGAGACAACCGCGGAAATTGAGCTTTCCATGGCAACCGGATATGAAGTGTCTGACGACGGCCTGACCTATACCGTCCACCTGATGCAGGGTGTGCCCTGGGTACACTACAATGCCGATACCGGCCAGGTGGAGGTGGTCAAGGATTGTGCAGGCAAGGACCGCACCGTGACCGCACAGGATTTTGCCTACGGCATTATCCGCACGATCGATCCGGCGACTGCTTCGGATTACGCCTATGCCCTGCTCCCCTATCTGGCGGGTGCCTCCGAGTTCAACGATGGCACCAACACAGACCCGGCCTCGGTTGGAGTCAAGGCTGTGGATGACAACACCATTCAATATACCTTCACCGCCCCGGCCGTCTATAACCTGAACCTTCTCGGTTTGTGGATCGCCCATGCCGAGCCGAAATGGCTGATCGAGGGCGATGACTGCACCCAGGCAGCCGGCGATAAATGGACCGAACAGGAATACTTCCAGGGCTATGGTCCGTTCACCCTGAAGGAATGGGTGCACGATGCCTCCCTGACCCTGATCAAGAACCCATTCTGGCCCGGAAATGAGACGGTTCCCCAGGCCAAGATCGACGAGATCGAAATTCACTTCCTGGATGCCTCCCCGGCTCTTTCCGAATTCGATGCAGGCAACCTGGATGAAGCGGGCATCCCTTCAGAAGAATGGGATCGCATCCACTCGGATCCGGCTTATGCCGATATGATCCGCCCGGTATACACACTTGGAACGGAATGGTACGGATTCAACACCCAGCTCGCCCCCACCGATGACCAGCGCGTCCGACTGGCGCTCTCCCTCGCCATCGACCGCGACACGCTGGTCAAACAGGTTGTCAAAGGCGGCATCCCGGCGCAGTTCTTCACCAACCCGGGTGCTGCCGGCGGTCCCAAGCCCGAGCAGTATCCGGACGGCGGCGTGAAATACGATCCCGAGAAAGCCAAGCAATTGCTCAACGACTATCTGACCGAAAAGAAGCTGAAGCCGGAAGACCTCAAGCTCACGCTGATGGCAAACTCCACCGAAAACAATCAGAAGACCGGTGAGGCCATCGTGGGCATGTGGAAGGATGTACTGGGCGTGACCGTCAATTTTGTCACCCAGGAACGCAAGGTTTACCTGGTGTCACGCCAGGAAGGCAAGGAGAATATCTATCGCAATTCCTGGGTACAGGATTACCCGGATGCCAACAACTTCCTGTTTGACGTCTTTGGGCTCAACGGCGCCTTCACATCCGTCGTGGATTGGCCCGCCAACGCGACCGGAGACAAACCGGCCGAGTACACCACCGGTCAAAATCCGAACTTCGACAAGTTCACCGATCTTCTGAAGCAGGCCGCCAACGAACAGGATGCCAAGAAGCGCATGGACCTGTATGCCCAGGCGGAACAGATTTTGCTGGTGGATGAAGCCGTCGTGGCTCCGCTGTACTGGTATACGGATGATATCCTCGTCCGCCCGGAGGTCAAAGACACGAAATCCATTACCGGTTATGACCACTGGGAAAAATGGGATATTGAACGCTAACCGTTAGGATTGCTGTAAAATAAGAGGGTAGTTTGAACACAAGTTCAAATTACCCTCTTTTTCTGGAGATATCATGCCTGATGAAATTCAAAAAATCGTGAACGACCTGGCGCAACGCTTCGATCCTCGTGTTACTGTTTTCAACCTTCAAGTTCAGAAAATAGAAAATGGGATCCTTTCGTTAAGCGGCTCATTGCTCACACAGGATCAGCTGCCGGTGATCAAGGATGCGCTCTCGCGTCAACTCGCGGACCTTCGTCTGGATACCGCCTCGATCAAATTTCTCGAACGCTCGAACCTGCCCTGTTTTCATGTGGCCACCAATCTCACCGGGTTCTACGAAAAACCAACATTCGGTGTGCCGCTTGTCAGTGAGCTGACCTTTGGCACCGAATTGGAAATCCTCGAGGAAAGTGGACGCTGGGCCTTCGCAAGGCAGCAGGATGGATACCTGGGCTGGGCATATCTACCCTATCTGGCAGAAGGCACGGCAGCTGCTGCAACTCACCTTGTGCTCGCCCCATCCCATGAGCTGCGTGCGGAACCGGATGGGACAAGCGAAGTGATCACACGCCTGATGAGTGGGACGGGCGTACAAGTGGAAGAAACCCGGGACGACTGGGCACGGGTGATCGCCAACGAAACAGGCTGGATGCCATCCAGGTATCTGCGCGGGATCGATCATCTGCCAAAAACGCTGGAAGAAAAGCGGAAGGCCCTGCTGGAAGATTCCCAGCGCATGACCGGCGTTCCCTATCTGTGGGGCGGGATGAGCGGGAATGGGATCGATTGTTCCGGTTTTGCCCGCCTGCTCCATCGCTGGATCGGTGTGGATATCCCCCGGGATGCCGATATGCAGTGTGCGGCAGCCAGACCTGTCGAGCCGCCGTTCGAAGTGGGTGACCTGCTCTTCTTTGCCGAAGATGACGACAAACGGAATATTTCGCATGTGGGCATGAGTCTGGGCGGCTGGAAGATGGTCCACTCCTCCCGCAGCCGCAATGGGGTCCATGTGGACGATCTTCAGGAAAAAACCTCCTTGATGAGTATCTTTGCCAGCGCAGGTTCGTTCTTAAGATAGTAGAGAAAAGCTGCGCTGGGATAATTCCACCCTTGGATCCCCTTCGTTTCATAGCTATTTGTCTACTTCTGCGTGGAGTCGGCCGAATTTCTGCCGAAGGAACCAGTTTGGATGTCATAATTCATATCGCTGGAGGATGAATCTTGGTTATTTTGCTATCAGCAGGTCTCATTCCAAAAACAAGCGGGCGGATGCATAGATGAAATCCTATCGAAAAGAACTCTGGTTCAATGTCCCTTCCAGGCGCGGTTTTGTTAATATCACTCGTCAGGTAGAGGAGGCATTACGGGAAAGTGGCATTCAGGAAGGGTTGCTGCTGGTCAACGCCATGCATATTACCGCCTCGGTTTTCATCAATGATGACGAAAGCGGTCTACACAGTGATTATGACAAATGGCTCGAGAAACTGGCTCCC
>JBLNAU010000217.1:0-4190 GCA_050259515.1 Syntrophothermus sp. | reverse complement strand
AGGCCATGGCGTCGGCAAGCAGATGCATGAAGGTCCGCAGGTTCCCAACTATGGCAGACCAGGCACAGGGTTGCCCCTCAAAGCAGGGATGACCATTGCAATTGAGCCCATGGTGCTGGTTGGGACCCCCGAGACCCGCGTCCTGCCCGACCAATGGACCGTGGTGTCCGCAGACGGATCATTGACAGCCCATTTCGAGCACTCGGTGGCTGTTACTGAAGGAGAACCTCTACTCCTAACTGTCCTTTGATCTGGTTCTGACTTCGTGTAAGCTAGACGAAAATTGCACGTGCGTGTATAATCAAAAACTTGGCTACTAAGCGAGTAAGTTGTAAGGAGTTTTGTCATGAAGGTTTCACCGTCAGTACGGAAACGCTGCGCCAAATGCAGAATCGTTCGGCGCAAAGGCAGAGTATTCATTATCTGCGAAAATCCAAAGCATAAACAGCGACAGGGATAGTTGAACTATGGCGAGAATTGAAGGTGTCGATCTTCCCCGCAACAAGCGGGTGGAAGTTGGCCTGACCTACTTGTATGGAATCGGGCCTACTCGCGCGCAGGAAATTCTGGCTCAGACAAAGGTAAATCCTGACATCAGGATCAAGGACCTGTCTGAGGCGGATGTGCAGGCGATCCGCGAGTTCATTAGTAAAAATTATAAAGTCGAAGGTGATCTCCGCCGCGAAGTGCAGATGAGCATCAAGCGCCTGATCGAGATCGGGTCGTATCGCGGCATGCGTCACCGTCGTAATTTACCTGTTCGTGGTCAACGAACAAAAACGAATTCACGTACCCGCAAGGGTACCAAGAAAACCGTTGCCGGGCGCGGTCGTCGCCGTGGTGCGAAGAAATAAGAGGTTAAGAGATTATGGCTCAAAGTGTACGTTCCACCCGCCGGGGTGCCGGTGCCAAGAAGACCAGGCGCAATCTGTCTTCCGGGCAGGTGCATATCTTCGCCTCGTTCAATAACACCATTGTTACCGTGACTGACACAGAAGGTAACACGGTTGCATGGGGTAGTGCAGGTTCCGCCGGTTTCAAAGGCTCCCGCAAGAGCACCCCATTCGCTGCACGTCTTGCAGCTGAACAGGCCGTTAAGGCCGCTCAGCAGCTTGGGATCCAGGAAGTGGATCTGTTTGTCAAAGGTCCTGGACCCGGCCGTGAAAACGCGATCCGTGCGGTCCAGGCAATGGGACTGAGAGTCCGTTCGATTTCTGATATTACGCCGGTTCCGCACAACGGCTGCCGTCCGCCGAAAAAGCGCCGCGTGTAATTTGATTTAGAGGAAGAAAAATCTATGTCCAAACAACTTGGTCCGGTTTGTAAACTCTGCCGGCGCGAAGGCGAAAAACTTTATTTGAAAGGCGAGCGATGCTTCACACCCAAGTGCGCTATTGAACGGCGCAACTTCGCTCCCGGCCAGCACGGCCGCACAGGAAGTCGCAGTGGCGGCAACCGCTCAGGACGCGAGTCTGACTATTTGCGCCAGCTGCGTGCCAAGCAGCGTGCCCGCCGCGTTTATGGCATCCTGGAACGCCAGTTCCGCCGTTACTATGAAATTGCCAACCAGCGTCATGGCATCACAGGTACAAATCTTTTGCAAATCCTGGAGTCGCGGTTGGATAATATTGTCTACCGTCTGGGTTTTGCTTCGAGCCGCCCCGAGGCCCGGGTGCTCGTGACCCATGGTCACTTCACCGTCAATGGCCGCCGTACCGATGTCCCCTCCATGCTTCTGCGCGAGGGGGATGTTGTCGCGGTCCGCGATGGCTCCCGTGGCCTGGAATATTTCAAGGTTCTTGGCGACCTCGCCAATGCCCGCACCTCACCGAGCTGGTTGAATCGCGACACGACACAGTTGTCAGGCGCCATTCAGCGCCTCCCCGAGCGTGCTGAAATTGATGGCAGTCTTAACGAACAACTGATCGTTGAATACTACTCACGGTAGTAGTTTGTTTGCTTACCCCGGTGAATTTTCACCGGTGAAGTTTCTTCTGTTTTGAACAGGGAGAGGTGAACCGTGACGAGTATCACGAATATGGTTATGCCGAAAATCGAGCGCGAGGCTGAGGCTCGGAATTATGGCAAATTTGTTATCAGCCCTCTTGAGCGTGGTTATGGTGTGACGCTCGGCAATGCCCTGCGGCGCGTGCTGCTCTCCTCCCTGGAGGGAGCAGCCGTAACCTCCATCCGTATTGCGGATGTGTTACATGAGTTCAGTGAGATCCCCGGCGTCCGTGAGGATGTCATCCAGGTAACGCTGCAGGTCAAGCAGATTCGCCTGAAGCTGGATGGTGTTGACACCACCCGCATGCATCTTGAAGTGCGCGGCGAAGGGACCGTTACCGCGGCCGACATCATCACACCGGCCGAAGTGGAAGTGGTCAACCCTGAGCTGTATCTGTTCACTGTGGATAACCCGAAGACCAAGCTCGATCTGGAATTCACCGTCGAGCGCGGTCGCGGCTATTCCCCGGCCAATGAGCGCAGCGGGCACATGCCCATCGGCGAGCTGCCGATCGATGCGATCTACAGCCCGGTCAAACGCGTGAACTGGGAAGTTACCTCTGCCCGCGTGGGCCAGAGCACCAATTATGACAAGCTCATCCTCGAGATCTGGACCGATGGGACGATCTCACCGGAGCGTGCCCTGAGCACTGCCGCCAAGCTGGTCATCGATCACCTGCGCTTTATTGCCGGTGTGAGCGAGGAAACCCTGACCATTCCGATGGAAAAGGAAGTTGGTGGAAGCCGCCTGACCAGTGAACTGGCCGACACACCTGTTGAAGCACTCGATCTTTCTGTGAGAGTCTTCAATTCCCTCAAGCGTACAGGCATTACCACCGTTGGTGATGTTTTGGATCTGCTTGAGAAGGGTGAGACAGCGGTCATGTCCATCCGCAATTTTGGCGAGAAAAGTCTCGATGAGCTGCGCCAGAAGATGCGCGAAAAGGGCTACATGAAAGACGAAACAAGTTCTGTGGAGTAATTAGCAATGCGACATCAAATATCAGGATACAGACTTGGCAGGTCGTCCGGTGCCCGTCTGGCGCTGCGTCGAAACCTGATCAAGCAATTTTTTACGCACGAGCGTATTCATACCACCAAGGCGAAGGCGGCTGCGATCCGCGGGGAGGCTGAACGCCTCATCACCATTGCCCGCAACAGCGCCGATGCCAGCGATGCAGAGAAGGTCCATGCACGCCGTCTGGTGACCGCCAAGCTGGGAGATAACCAGGTGATCAATCGTCTCTTTGACGAGATCGCTCCACGCTTTGCAAACCGTCCCGGTGGTTATACCCGGGTCTTGAAGCTCGGACCCCGCATGGGTGATTCGGCTGAAATGGTGATCTTGGAATTGGTGGAAGAATAATTCAGTAAACAGTGGGCAGTGGTCAGTACTGATCACTGAGCTCCGCTCACTGATCACTGACAATGGCACGTTACCAATTGACTCTTGCCTACGACGGCACGGAATTTTTCGGAAGCCAACGGCAGGCGAGCAAACGAACGGTTCAGGGCGAGCTCGAAAAAGCTCTGGGCAAAATCGGATGGACCGGGCGCTCGGTGATTTTATCCGGACGGACGGATACCGGCGTTCATGCATGGGGACAGGTCGCTTCGGTCGACCTCCACTGGTTGCATTCGGAAGGGGATCTGCTTCGGGCATTGAACGCCGAGCTTCCCTCCGATATGGCTGTTCACAATGCACGGATCGTCGATCCAAATTTCCATCCGCGTTTTGATGCCCGTTCCCGGTGTTACCGCTATCGTTTGTTTTGCCAGCCATTCCGTCACCCGCTCCGGGAGCGTTTTGCCTGGAGAGTGTGGCCCGAAACCCAGCCCGATCTCCTTGCAGATGCCGCGAAGCTTTTTCTTGGAACGCATGATTTTGCAGCCTTCGGTTCCCCGACCACTCCCAAAGGTACGACCGTGCGAACTGTGATGAAAGCCGAGTGGATGCAGGTGGAAAAGGATGAATGGCAGTTCGAAGTACAGGCTGACGCGTTTTTGTATCGAATGGTGCGGCGGCTGGTATTCGTCCAGGTGTCTGTTGCGCAGGGAAGGTTTCCAGGGAAGACGATCGCCCGCTCTTTGGCGGACCCGGCTCCGGCTGGGAAACGAAGCGAACTCCATGCGGGGTTGGCTCCTGCGCATGGGCTCGTGCTCGTCGAAGTAACGTACTCATC
>JBLNAU010000216.1:0-4267 GCA_050259515.1 Syntrophothermus sp. | reverse complement strand
AGGGAGCGCTGCACTTCAGCAGTAAAGTCGATATGGCCTGGAGTATCGATTAAATTAAACTGGTACCCCTTCCATTCTGCAGAAACGGCGGCCGAAACAATGGTAATGCCGCGCTCGCGTTCCTGGACCATCCAGTCGGTGACGGTTGTGCCGTCATCGACGGAGCCGATGCGATGGGTTTTACCAGTATAGAACATAATACGCTCGGTAGTTGTCGTTTTACCAGCGTCAATATGGGCAATGATCCCAATATTTCGATACTTCTCGAGCGGATACTCACGAGCCATTCTTAAAAATTACCTTTACTTTTTCCTCTAAGATAAATTACACACGATAATGGGAGAAGGCGCGGTTGGCCTCTGCCATTTTGTGTGTTTCGTCACGCTTGCGGATTGCCGCGCCGGTTTCGTTAAAGGCATCGATCAATTCACCGGCCAACTTTTCCGGGAACGATTTGCCTGAGCGATCACGGGCCGCGGACAAAATCCAGCGGAGCGCCAGGGTTGTGCGGCGATCCTGCGAGACTTCCATTGGTACCTGGTAGGTTGCGCCACCCACACGGCGGGGACGGACTTCCATCACCGGGGCAACATTCTTTAACGCGCCTTCAAAGACGTCGATCGGATTCTTTTCGGTGCGCTGCTGGATTAAATCCATGGCATCATAGATCAAGCCGGTGGCGACACTCTTCTTGCCGCGCTTGAGGATGTGCTGGACCATGGTCTGGACATGGACGCTGTTGTAGCGAATGTCGGGAAGGATTTCCCGCTTCTCAGGTTTTGCTCTACGCATACTTGGTTACTCCATCAACTCTTCGGGCGCTTCGCGCCGTATTTAGATCGGCCCTGCTTACGATTGGCAACGCCGGTTGTATCCAGTGAACCACGAACAATGTGATAACGAACACCAGGCAGATCCTTAACACGACCGCCACGGACCAGCACCACGGAGTGCTCCTGAAGCTGGTGACCTTCACCCGGGATGTACGCAGTGACTTCGATGCCGTTGGTCAGGCGCACGCGGGCGATCTTGCGCAGTGCCGAGTTCGGCTTCTTGGGCGTCATGGTACGCACGACAGTGCAAACGCCACGCTTCTGCGGTGCGCCCTTGTCCTGACGAACACGGCGTTGCTTGTTCGAGTTCAGTGTGTATTGCAGAGCCGGGGCTTTGCTTTTTACTTTTTTGTTTTTGCGTCCTTTGCGGACCATTTGATTGATTGTCGGCACAATCAGCCTCCGATTATTAATTTCTTCACAATGATTTTGGCAAGAAATGAGGCCATCAAAACACACCTGATGGCCTCATTTGTAGTGCCATGCCTTGTAGCGGGATTATTGCCGCTTATTTCTTTTGGCAACGGACGGTGATTTTATCACCTCCACTGCTTATCGTCAAGATTACTGCTTGGTAATTAGATTATTTCCAATGCCCAGCAGGCCTGTATCAAGCTTGGGTGGATGCTGTTTCTCTTCATCCTTTCCAAACTTGACCACGTCACCGCCTTCGTTGATCGCTTCCACTGCGAGGCCGAGGGATTGAAGCTCCTTAACCAACACACGGAAGGAGGCAGGAATGCTCGGTTCCTCGATCGGCTCACCTTTTACGATGGCCTCATAAGTGTTGACGCGACCCTGAACGTCATCCGATTTGACAGTCAGCATTTCCTGGAGGATGTAGGCTGCGCCATAGGCTTCCAGCGCCCACACCTCCATCTCACCAAAGCGCTGCCCACCGAACTGGGCCTTACCACCGAGAGGCTGCTGGGTGACCAGACTGTATGGGCCTGTGGAGCGGGCGTGAACCTTGTCCTCCACCAGGTGGTGAAGCTTCAGTACGGTCATAACACCAACGGTCACTGGCTGGTCATAAGGAATACCCGTCTTGCCATCGCGCAGGGTTTGCTTTCCAAGGGTCGGGATGGGATGCCCGGTTTCGTTCATTACTTCCTGGGCAACTTCAGACAGGCGTGATTCGGCGACCCTGCCGCCATGACCTTCGCTCTCAATCCAGAGACGCAGGCAGGCGCTTACGGCAGCGGTGTCATACTCTCCCCGGGTCTGGGGATCCGGGTTCTCCGGATGGAAAATGGTATCGGGATCGTAGTTCCGATCGCGCAGCCATTCAGAAGCGGTGGCAAAGCGGGCATAGTCCTGCTCGTTCAGATCGTAGGGATCGTACCCGCGATCGCCCAGCCATTGCTCCAGATAAAGCCTACGCACTTCATTATCATCCTGAATGGATTCAGGATCATATTCCTGCTGCTTCAGCCAGTCCCAGGCAGATCCAGCCGCCTCCTTCCAGGCCTGGTCAACGATCCAGGCACGAGCGAGCTCGGCTTCGATCTCGGCTTCGGTGGCACCATCGAATACAGGGGTGACAGCACGATAGCCGAGGCGCTTCGCCGCCCAACCGAGATGGACCTCAAGCACCTGGCCGATATTCATACGACCGGGTACGCCGAGCGGGTTCAAAATGATGTCCACCGGGGTGCCATCCTCAAGGAACGGCATATCCTCCACAGGGACGACCTTCGAGACCACGCCCTTGTTGCCATGGCGGCCGGCCATCTTGTCGCCAGCGGTCAGCTTGCGGCGCTGGGCAACCGAGACGCGCACCATCATGTCCACACCGGCAGACAGATCTGAATTCTCTTCCCGGGTAAAGACCTTTACATCGACCACCTTGCCACGCTCACCGTGAGGCATGCGCAGGGAGGTGTCCTTCACATCCCGTGACTTCTCACCGAAGATGGCCCGCAGGAGGCGCTCCTCCGGTGTCAATTCCTTTTCGCCTTTGGGCGTGATCTTACCCACCAGGATATCGTTCGGGCCAACCTCCGCACCGATACGAATGATCCCGTTCTCGTCCAGGTCCTTGATGGCATCTTCACCGACGTTGGGGATGTCGCGTGTGATCTCCTCAGGGCCAAGCTTGGTATCGCGGGCTTCGACCTCATACTTTTCAATATGGACCGAGGTGAAGCGGTCCTCCTGAACGAGACGCTCAGAGATCAGGATCGCGTCTTCGAAGTTGCCGCCTTCCCAGGAGAGGAAAGCCACCACGACGTTCTGGCCGAGGGCCAGCTGTCCACTTTCGGTGGAGGAAGAGTCGGCGATGATATCGCCCTTCTTGATCTTCTGACCCTTCACGACAGCAGGACGCTGATCAATACAGGTGCTCTGGTTGGAACGCTGGTACTTGCGCAATGTATAGGTGCGCATTCCGCCTCGTTCCTTGACCGTGATCGAGTTGCCTGTAACTGACGTTACCTCCCCGTCGGCATCGGCCACCACCACCTGACCGGAGTCGAGAGCGGCGTGATATTCCATGCCGGTGGAGACAAGCGGGATCTCGGGCCGGACCAGCGGAACGGCCTGGGCCTGCATGTTCGAGCCCATGAGCGCGCGGTTGGCATCGTCATGCTCGAGGAACGGAATGAGGGCGGCGCTGATCCCCACCACCTGATGCGGGGCAACATCCATGTAATCGACCGAATCAGGTGTCGAGAAAATGAAGCCCGAATGGTACCGGGCGGAAACGCGGTCACGCACGAATTCCCGGTTTTCTGTCAACGGGGCATTCGCCTGGGCGATCACATATTTATCCTCTGCATCCGCCGAGAGATAATCGAATTGATCGGTAATAAAAGGAACGATGTTTACCGGGTTACCTGTCTTGGCA
Organism: Syntrophothermus sp.; assembly: GCA_050259515.1. GTDB lineage: Bacteria > Chloroflexota > Anaerolineae > Anaerolineales > Villigracilaceae > Defluviilinea. The sequence continues at coordinate 586 of JBLNAU010000216.1, read as the reverse complement.
ATCCGTTTCATCATTTTGGCGTCAATTGACTCGCCGTTCTTGAACAGGACCTCTCCCGTCTTTGGATCTGTGACGTTCTCTCGGAGAGTGCGGCCTTCAAGACGCTCATCATCGGCTTCCATGGTACGGTACACCTTACGATAGGGCGTTTCGATAAACCCATACTCATTGACCCGGGCGAAGGATGCCAGACGGCCGATCAGACCGATGTTCGGACCTTCAGGTGTTTCAATTGGGCAGATGCGGCCATAGTGCGAGTGGTGCACGTCGCGGACGTCGAAACCGGCGCGCTCGCGGCGCAGACCGCCAGGTCCCAGTGCGGAGAGCGTGCGCTTGTGGCGCAGCTCGGCGAGCGGGTTAGTCTGGTCCATGAACTGGGAGAGCTGGGAGGAACCGAAGAACTCGCGCAGGGCAGCCACAACCGGGCGGATGTTCACCAGCGTCACCGGGGACAACTGCTCCTGGTCACGGATGGACATGCGCTCCTTGATGACGCGCTCCATGCGGCGCAGGCCAATGCGCAGCTTATTCTGGATCAGTTCGCCTACGGTCTTAACGCGGCGGTTGCCGAGGTGGTCGATATCGT
>JBLNAU010000215.1:0-15615 GCA_050259515.1 Syntrophothermus sp. | reverse complement strand
GTTGAAAGGACCATTGAGACTGCAGGGTTGAAGCTCTTCTTCAAAATATTTAAAGATCTGGACAGCGCGATCGCGTCCTTCCAATAATTTTCAAGAGGTTTAATGCCCCGACGATTCAGGGAACGCCGTTATCGCCGCAATCGCCGCGATAATTACAACCGACCAGGCAGCAGATTGACATCTGCCTTCCGTACGCCCAAATCCCAATTGATGGTTCTTGCCGTTGTTGCACTGATCATCCTCCTGCTCGCTCTATGGGGCAACAACAGGGCAGGGACAACCTCCTCTGCCAGCCTGCCGCCGGAGATCAGTGTCAGTGAGGCGTACACAAAGTATCAGAATGGCGCTTTCGTACTGGATGTTCGCACGCCCGAGGAGTGGAATGAATTCCATGCACCCAATTCCACACTCATTCCGCTTGATCAGCTTGCCTCGCGCCTGAACGAGCTGCCCCGCGATAGGGAAATCGTGGTCGTCTGTCGCTCGGGCAACCGCTCACAGCAGGGAAGGGATATCCTGCTTAACGCTGGCTTTCAAAACGTTACCAGCATGAAGGGCGGGTTGACCGAATGGCGCGCCAGCGGGTATCCGGTTCAACCCTAAACCATCTTGCGAAGGCCGGAGCTTGTATCATCTGTATCATAGATGAGGCTTTCACAGGGTTTATCATGGAGGAATAATGAATTCTGAAATCAATCAACTGGTTGCCATGCGGGATGTGGAGTCCCTCTATGAGCTGATGACCGAGGATGATGAGTGGCTGAACCAACTGGAGGCCGCGGAAGGATTGGTCAAGCTGGGCGACCGGCGCGGTTATGAATTCCTGATGACCACTACCCAGAGCGATGATGAGGAGATCCTGGAGGTGGCACGCGAGATCCTCGCATCGCCGGAAGTTGCCCGCATGCGCGCCGAGATCGAATCTGAACAAAGCCGCAGGCATGAAGACCGCCTCCAGGCCGCACGGAAGAGACTGCAGAGCGGTGGTAAGGTGTTCCGTTATAAGATGGTCTATATTCCAGCCAGTGACCTCATTGCCGAGGATGCCATCCACGACGGATACGAGGTCGGGGCTCTGGAGGAGCATGGGTTTGATGGCTGGGAGATCGTCCATATGCTGTCCAATGAGAGAAATATGCGGGCCGGTAGTCTGAACGATCCATTTGCGGGCGCCTATTTTTTGCTGAAGAAGGAAGTGCTTCCCGGCGAAGCGAATGAGCTGGACTGATAAAAAAGCAGGGGAGAGACATTCGTCCGCCGACCCGCTTCAGATATCACAGCCATCGCGACTGTTCTGCTTGTGACTGCATAGTTCATCAATCATATATAAATCTGGCAATTATCAATCTATGCAGCGATCCTGGCCGGGTTCCAGAGATTTGACAGACTGGGGGATTTTTGTATAATCGTAATTGAAAATGATTTTCAATATCAGGAAGGCATATGAGTGAACATCCCTGGCTTGTCCAGTTGAACGAACAAGGATACCGGCTGACAGAGGCGCGCCGGGCAGTCGTGGAGATCATGGCGCAGAGCACGCACGCCATGACTCCCATCGAAGTGTACGATGAGGCCCGGGCGACCCATCCCGCGCTGGGACTGGTCACGGTCTACCGGACGCTGGAGGCGCTTGAGGGATTGAACTTGATCCAGCGCGTCCACCAGCCGCAGGGCTGCCAGGCTTTTGTGCGGGCGCCCGCGGGTCATCAGCATTTGCTTCTGTGCCGGCAGTGCGGAGAAGCGGCACACTTTGAAGGGGACGATCTCGAGACGCTCATCCGGTCGATCGCCCGCAAAACCGGCTTTCAGATCACCGAGCACTGGCTGCAGCTTTTCGGGCTCTGCCCCAACTGTAGAAAGGCACAGGCATGATCCGTCGTGTTTTCCTGCTGATCGTGCTTGCCTTGATGGTATCCGCCTGTGGAGGACAACCCGCCTCGGACTCAGGGCAGTCAGCTCCCGTTGTTTTGACATCCACGCCCCTGCTGGCCGATGTCACGCGCAATATTGCCGGGGATCGTGTAAAAGTAGATTCGCTGCTACCCCTGGGAGCGGACCCGCATGCCTATCAACCCACACCCCAGGATGCAGCCAGGGTTTCAGACAGCAATTTGATCATTGTCAACGGCGCGGGGTATGAGCAGTTTCTCAATCCGCTGCTCGAAAACGCCCGGGGGAAGACAACCGTCCTCGAGGCCTCGACCGGCGTCCCTCCCAGGGAAGAGGCGGGAGCGGTCGATCCGCACATGTGGCTGGATCCCGAAAATGTGATCGTCTACGTCCAAAACATCCGCGACGCGCTTACGCGTCTGGATCCGGCGGGAGCAGATGTTTACAAATCCAATGCAGACAGGTATATCGCCCAGTTAAAGGACCTCGATGCTTATATCCAGGAACAGGTTGGGCAGATCCCTTCAGAAAGGCGCATGCTCGTCACAAATCACGAAGCGCTTGGATATTTTGCAGACAAATATGGATTCAAAGTGGTTGGCACAGTGATCAGGAGTTTCAGCTCCGATGCATCGCCTTCCGCCCGGCAATTGGCCGGCCTGATCGACCAGGTCCGTTCGAGCGGAGCGCCGGCAATTTTTCTGGACGCGTCAGACAGCGACACGTTTGCCAGGCAGATCGCCGATGAGACCGGCGTAAAGGTTGTCACCGATCTCCACCTCGAATCTTTAACCGATGGAGCGCCTGCCGCGACCTACATCGATATGATGAAACACAACGTTACAGAAATCGTGAGCGCTTTAAAGTAAACCATGTACCCACATACCCATCATCTACCCGGCCAGCCTGTCCTCGACGTGCGCCATCTGAATGTCCGTTATGACGGGCGGGTGGCACTGGAGGATGTTACCTTCCATCTTCACCAGGCAGAGCGTATTGCCGTTGTGGGGCCCAACGGCGCGGGCAAGAGCACCCTCTTCAAGACCATTGCGGGCGTCCTCTCCCCTACATCCGGTGAAGTCAACATCTTTGGCTCGCGGCCGGGCGGACATTTATGCATCGGCTACATTCCTCAGCGCAGCCAGGTGGACTGGAACTTTCCGGTCAATGTGGCAGACGTGGTGATGATGGGGCGCTCAGCCAAGCTGGGTCCGCTCAACTGGCCGCACAAAAAGGACTGGGAGCACGTCCATCGCGCTTTGGAAACGGTGGAGCTTTCGAACCTTGCTTCGAGACAGATCAGCCAGCTTTCAGGCGGGCAGCAACAGCGCATGTTTATTGCCCGCGCCCTGGCCCAGGAGGCAGAGCTGATGCTGATGGATGAGCCATTGACCGGCCTCGATACACCCGCCCAGGAAGGCCTGCTCAGCATCCTGGATACGCTCAAAAATCAAAACGTGACCGTCATGGTGGCAACTCATGACCTGGAACAGGCCGCACGCCACTCCGACCGGATCCTGCTGTTGAACCACAGGGTCGTGGCGTTTGGTCCGCCCGACAAGGTGTTGCAGACCGAGAATCTTTTACAGGCATATGGCAGCCGGCTGCGCTCCACCAGCGGTGAGGATGTTCTGGCTGTTGATGATTGCTGTGACGAGGGGGAAGATCATGAACACGCTCATTGACTTTTTCCTTCAGCCGCTGTCCTACGAATTCATGCAGCGAGGCATGACCGCGGCCGTGCTGGTCGGCATCGTCTGCGCGGTGGTCGGCAGCTATGTGGTTCTGCGCGGCATGGCCTTCTTTGGCGATGCGCTGGCGCATACGATCCTGCCGGGCATCGCGCTGGGATACCTTGTGAACGGTGGAGCGCGTGACACCCTCTTCTGGTGGGCGCTTGGGACATCGGTCGTGGCGGCGCTGGCGATCGGCGCAATCAGCCGCAGCTCGCAGGTCCGGGAGGATACCGCCATTGGAATCATCTTCGCTGGGATGTTCGCACTGGGCATCGCCCTGATTTCCACGGTCCGTAGTTACGCGGTGGATCTCAGTCATTTTCTCTTTGGGGATGTGCTCAGTGTCTCGACCCAGAGCCTGTGGCTGATCCTGTTCTTTGGGGGAGCTGTGCTGCTGGTCATCTTCGCCTTTTATAAGGAATTCATGACCCTTTCCTTCGATCCCATTTTGGCTGCAACCCTGCGCCTGCCGGTGGGAATGCTCAACAATCTATTGCTGGTTCTGATCGCGGTCACGGTGGCGGTCTCACTGCAAACCGTCGGAGTGGCATTGATGGTTGCCATGCTGGTCACGCCCGCTGCGACAGCCTACCTGATCACGCATCGCCTTTCCAGCATGATGGCATTGGCAGCCGTTTTTGCTTCTCTCTCTGGGGTGGTCGGTTTGTATCTCTCATATTACTGGAGCATTGCATCCGGTGCAGCGATCGTATTGACAGCGACGGCGTTTTTCACGGGCACATACCTATTCAAAAGATTCAAAAGGGCTTAGGCTTAATTCCTTCCTTTAAAAAGATTGGAGAAATAATAGTTTAAATCGGGAACCCGTTGAATGGTTTCTCCGTTATAAGCATCAAGACAAGAACAGGTGTGTACAACATGTTCCATTCCGCCGCCTTCCTTCTCCTCATTTCGGCCCTTGTCGTTCTTTCAACGGCATGCTCTTCCCTTCCCAACGAGAAAGCTCTCTCAACAGTCTCTCCAGCCTCAGCTCCTACAGCCACGCACCCGCCCCCCGATACACCTTTACCAGCTGCAACCCAGTTCTGCATGGGGTATAGTGCCTCGTGGAGCTGTACCTGTGGCGATCTCTCCAATAACGATCTCCAAATTAAACATGCGGATACATCAGGGCGATGTAATGTATCCATGAAAGAAATGTACAGCATTATCCTGCCAGACAATTGGTACTGCAATGTCGCCGGAGTTTTTGCCCGCAACCTTTCCTGTCTGACGGCGCAGGGTCAGCATATTTTCATTCAGTCCGTCCATTCCGAACTGGCGGTGGAAAATGCGGATGAGGCCGTAGGCATCTTTCAGGAAGGGGACGGTTATTATGCCGACCCGGTTGTCGGAAAAGAAGAAGAAAAGATTACCAGGGATCTAAAAGTAATTCAGGACAGGCAGGTCTTAAACGTACTGACTCAGAAGGAGGGTGTTTATATTGTCCGAAAGTTTATAAAGAACGATGACAATCTATATATCTTTAAGGCTGAATCCGAGGACCTGACCGAGATCCAGGGTTCCGCTCGCATATTGGAAGAGGCCATCAACTCCCTGAAGTTCATTCAATGAACCGACCCTTATTTCGGTTAAAATCTCCCCATGCCTAAGAACATTGCAAAACGCATTTTTCTTTTCATTTTGTGTATTTTTGTTATTTCCTGTTCCTCCCAGGCCCCAACCAGTCCCCCGGTCATTCCAAGCGCATCCGTTATCGATACTGCCACCGCGCCTGTGCCTACCGAAGCGCTGCCTGCAACTCCAACGGCCACCTCCCAGCCAACCCTGACACCCTCGCTGGAACGGCCGCAGTATGTGATCGACCTCCAGCTGAACTATGCATCCAAGGCCGCGGTCGTGGAACAGACCATTACTTATCCCAATTGGACTGGCGAGACCCTGACAAACCTTATCCTGGCCGTGGAACCGAATTTATGGAGTGGGGGGTTCAGCCTGAAGTCCGCCTCTGTGGACGACCAGCCAGTCACCGATTTCACGATCGAGAATCTAAATCAGCGCCTTGAAATCAAACTGCCCAAGCCAATCGAGCCGGGCCAGACCTCCGTCATCAAGCTGAACTATGGCTTGATCCTGCCGCCCATGCAGGCTTATAACAATGCAACCAACGATATCCGCCCGCAGATCTATGGCTACTCGGAGAAACAGGTCAATTTTGTGGACTGGTATCCATTCATCGTCCCGTACCAGCCTGGCGAGGGATGGATCCTGCACAATCCCTGGTTCTACGGGGAGCACCTGGTGTATGACCTGGCAGACTTTGACGTCACAGTGACCTTCACCGATGGCGCATCTCCGCAGATCGCCTCGTCCGGGGAGGAAATGGACGCATCCCCGACGGGCACACCGGAAGCTGGAAAGCCGCGCCGGTTCGTTCTGGAGGCAGGGCGCACCTTTGCCCTGTCCATGAGCGATTATTTCAAGGTAGCCACGCGTGAAATTGATGGGATCACCGTCTACAGCTATTACTTTGGAGCCTATGATGCTCCAGGGGAAGCGATGCTGCAAACCACTGTGGAGGCCCTGCATACCTTTTCCGAAAAATTTGGTCCATACCGCCATAAGACCATGACCGCCGTACAGGGCGATTTCAACGATGGGATGGAATACTCGGGACTTTACTTCATCAGCCGGGACTATTTCAATCTCTATGACAATACGCCTAAGAATTATCTCGTCATCATTGCCGCCCACGAGACCGCCCATCAGTGGTGGTTTGACAGTGTCGCCAACGACCAGGCGCTAGAGCCCTGGCTGGACGAGGCGCTCGCCACGTACAGTGAGCATATATATTATGAAACAGTCTATCCGGAGCTTGTGGATTGGTGGTGGGGCTACCGTTATTTCGAGTTCCAGAAGGCCGGTTATGTGGATACGGCGATCTATGATGCGGGCGGGCAACGGCCCTACTGGGACAAGGTCTACCTGACCGGGGCGCGCTTCTTCGAAGACCTGCGAAAGCAGGTGGGCGATGAGCTCTTTTTTAAATTCCTTAAGGATTACTATACCCAGTACGTGGGCAAGCGGGCCAACAGCACGGATTTCTTCCGGGTATTCCATGCAAACACGGCTGCCGACATCACCGATCTGATGGTGAAATATTTTCAGAATTCCTATTGAGAGCTGGGCGCGAAGCGGACACTGAGAAGTATCAGAACAAAGTGGAAGTCAAAGCGCACATTTATTGGGATGACAACATAGTATGAAGACTCCTCTTTGGCTGGCACTTCTCTCCCTCCTTTTGGTTTCCCTCTCCTGCTCGTTCCCTCAGGTCGCGCAGACGGGCGCTTCCCCGCTGGTGTTCGTCTCGCCGAACCCGGAAGCGTCCGCCACGCCCACGCCTTTCCAACCCCTGGTGCCCGGGACAGCAACACCCACACTTGAATATACGTTCACCCCTGTCCCACCCACGGATACCCCGCTTCCCACGCTCGAATACACGGCCACACCTCTTCCGCTCCCCACAGCTGCGTCTGCCACTGCCAGAACGCAGTACAGCATGTACGTCCTGTTCGATTACCAGGGACACCAATTGGGCACCGATGAAACGATCCGCTACACCAACCAGACCGGCACAGCCCTCAACGAGCTGGTGCTGGCCGTTGAGTCGAACCTGAGTGGCGGATTCTCACTCGAGAACATCATGCTCGACGGAGATGTACTGAACTATGATCTCGGCGGACAGTGGCTGACTGTATCTCTCCCGCAGCCCCTCGCTCCCGGCGCGCAGCTGACCCTGACCATGCGCTTCCGCATCGACATCCCGGCCAAGGCCAGGGATCATCCCTACGGTTATGATGTGGACCAGGTCAACCTGACAGACTGGTACCCGTTCATTGTTCCGTATGTCAACGGCTGGGTGCTGCACGATCCTGCGTATGTTGGCGAGCATCTTGTGTACGACGCGGCGGATTTCGAAGTCAATATCAAGACCACGCAGCCGGGCGTGGTCATTGCGGCGAGCGGGCTTGAAGAACCAAACGGCGAATGGACGCGGTATCGCATCAGCGGAGCGCGCACGTTCGCATTCTCGGCCAGCGACCAGTTTCAGATCGTGGATGCCGTGGCAGGCGGCGCGAAGATCCGCTCGTATTATTATCCGGGGTATGAGACGCAGGGCGCAGCAATCCTCAATGCCGCGGTGCGTGAAATTGGTCTGTTTGAGGTCAAGTTTGCTCCGTTCCCTTATGGCAGCCTGGCCATCGTGCAGGCCGACCTGAACGATGGCCAGGAATATGACGGGCTCGTCTTCCTGGCAACCAAGTTCTACAACGAATACAACGGCTCGGCGCGCAGCAACCTGGTGGCCATCGGGGTGCATGAGATCGCTCACCAGTGGTGGTTTGGGCTGGTGGGCAGCGACCAGGCCATGGAACCCTGGCTCGATGAGGCCCTGTCCGTCTATAGTGAAGCGATCTTCTATCGCTATATTTACCCGAACTCTTATGACTGGTGGTGGAACTTCCGCGTGAATTACTTTGGTCCTTCGGGATATGTAGATTCAAATGTTTACGATAGCGGGACCTTCCGCGCCTATGTCAACGCGGTCTATCTGAACGGAGCCAACTTCCTGGAAGCCCTGAACTATCGCATGGGTGAGGAGGCCTTCTTCAAATTCCTGCAGGATTACGCCACGCGCTACGGTCGCGGCCGCGCCACCACCTATGACTTTTTCGCGGTGGCGCGCCAGAACACCACAGCCGATATTTCCGATCTGATCAATGCCTACTTCGCCGGGGATTATTAACCGGGAAACCTTCAGTCGGAGTTTGCCGCCGGAAACTCTTTGCGATCGAATCTGATCATGGCGGTGAAGGCAACCTTCTCCATACTGATCGGCCGCATGATTTCCCACTCGATGTCCAGCATGGGCATCAACGCGTCGTTCTTGACCCCCAGCCAGAGGACAGGGCAATCTTCGCTTTTTTCAGCCGGGTGCAGATGGATCTCGATCTTTTCCGGTTCCCCCTCCTGGCCGGCAGCCGATACCTCGATATAAGCCGGCTGATTGAACGCCACTGCGAATTCCGGACCCTTGACCCCCGATGGATCGTGGTGGGCAGCCAGGACCGGCTGCGAACGCGTATCCCGGATCAGAAGCCGCGATTTCTTTGAGCCGATAAAACAGGCAATCTGGTCCTCACGAGAGGAAGGGATGGGAAGCAGGGCATTCTGTCCCTGCAGATGGATGTGCACATTCCCGCGATAGATACAGGTCTCTTTAAACATGTTCGTCTCCAAAAAACTTTCTCTACAGTTCGTCTCATTAATGTAGAACAAATGTTCTATATTGTCAAGCGCGAAATTAATTGCTGGTTCATAATTCTTTCTCTGGTACAATCCCGCTTCGTCTGACAGGAGACAATCGTTCGTTATGGAACTTGAACATGATCTGTGGGAAACAAATGGAATTCGTCTGCATGTTGTGCAGGCCGGGCCAAAAAGCGGAGTGCCAGTCCTCCTCCTGCACGGGTTTCCGGAATTTTGGTATGGGTGGATACAATCCGCAAAAGGGATTGGTATTAACAAAGCGATTTGTAATTTCCCCACTGAAAAGTGTGCATAATGGCTGATCTGAAATTCGAAGAAAAATATTTAGAAACCAATGGTATTCGATTGCATACCGTTTTAGCCGGCCCGCAAAGTGGTGTTCCGGTTATCCTTTTGCATGGGTTTCCGGAATATTGGCGATGTTGGAGTCATCAGATTCCAGCTTTAGTAGCGGCGGGGTTTCGGGTCATTGTCCCTAACCAGCGAGGCTACAACCTGAGCGATAAGCCAAAGGGGATCAGGAGTTATCGCGTCGATGAACTGGTGAAGGACATCCTTGGGCTGATCGATAAACTTGAATACGAAAGAGTAAACCTGGTCGGACACGATTGGGGCGCCATCGTCTCCTGGATGCTGGCATACCAACATCCAGAACGATTACAGCGGCTGGGGATTCTCAACGTCCCGCATCCGCTGGTGTTGCGCCGGTTTGTTACACGCGATCTCGAACAGATGCGCCGGTCCTTGTATTCATTCTTTTTTCAATTGCCATGGCTGCCGGAACGAGCATTACAGGCCGACGACTGGCGCGGCGCGGTCCAGGCCCTGCGCGGCAGTGGGAAGATCCATGCATTCACCAATGAAGACATCAAAATGTATAAGGAAGCCTGGTCGCAGCCGGGTGCAATGACCGCCATGATCAACTGGTATCGCGCTGTACGGTATCAAATGAAGCTCCCCGATGAGATGCTGATCCGCGTACCCACCCTGATGATGTGGGGCATGAAGGATGTGGCACTCACCCACCGCATGGCGCGGCCCAGCATCGATCATTGCGTAGATGGAAAGCTGATCTTCTTCCCCGATGCCACCCACTGGGTCCAGCATGAGGAAGCAGAAGAGGTCAATCATCACTTGATCGACTTTCTGCTCGATAAGGGCAACAAGCAGGCGATTCGGTAGGTCTTTAAACCAAACGAGTTAATCAGGTCGTGCTGACCAACTCGTTTTGATCCAATGGGGATCAAGGCAAATGAAATGTCTTCACCAGGAACACAGCCATCTGATCTCGTGTGACCGCTTTCGCCGGGCAGTAGTTGCCTCCGCCGCAGCCGCCGGTGATCTGCTCATTTGCCAGCTGCTCGATCCAGGCTGCCGTGAAGTCTGTTTTTGGAACATCCAGGAACATGCCCGCGGCTTGTGGCGGCGTGTATGCCGAGCCATGCTTCGCCCTGAGCAGGAAGATCGCCATTTGAGCCCGGGTAACCGTAGCCGTGGGGCAGTACCGTTTCGGATTCTCACTACAGCCGCCAGTGATCCCTTCACTGGCTAACCGTTCGATCCAGGGGGCAGTCCAATCGCTTGCAGGCACATCCTCGAACACTCCCGAGGCGGCCGGTGGTTTGTACTCAGAGCCGTATTTTGCCCTCAAGAGAAACACCGCCATCTGAGCGCGATTTACAGAGGTAGAAGGGCAGTACATGAGCGGGCTGGATGAACAGCCGCCTGTGATCCCGGCCGTATATAACCGCTCGATATAACTCCATGCCCAGTGATCGGTGGCGACATCTGAAAATCTTTGGATCGGCAGCTGGACTGTTGGTGCTTCTGAGATCGCTGAAAAACGGCTGCCATCGCTGTAACGCACCCATACCCCCTGCCCGCGATAATTGCCTCCCGGTACCGTCCACGTGAGGGGAGAAGTGATGGGTTGTGGGGCAGTAAAAATAGAAACCGCGTCAACAAATACCTCTGCCGTGCCGCTCTGCCAGAATTGGAAGGTCAGGAAGGCATTACTGTCGGTGGGGCTGAATGTAAAGGGCAGAGCAAATTCCTGATATTGATCCGGGGAAGTAAAATCCGAACCTTGCAGACGGAGCGGCCCATACTCTGTACCGGCAGCATCCACCGAGATACGTGCGACCTCACTACCCGATGTGTTATCGTTTACTTTGAGACGAAAATAGGCCACGAGCGGTGTATTTTCGATAGGGAATTTCCACTGATACACCCAGGCAAAAGATTCACCATTGCCAGGGTAAAGACGATAGGCTGTGCCGCCCCAGGCTGCAGGATCATTCACACGCTCGCCGTTCCCCCACCAATTCTTGAAGGATTCATTTGTATCGTCAGCCAGCCAGCCAAGACTCAATTGCACCTCAGGCAGGTCATTCCCGTCCAGGTTGGGAAGGATAATCACCGGGGAGGTGGTGCTCATTTGGGTCGGACCGAGCTCGTTCACCGGGACAGGATCACCCAGATAAATAGAATCGCTGACCGTGCTCGTACGGTTGAATATGTCGCGCGTCCTGACATATACCTCCCGCCAACCCGTACCACCTGCTAGCGTCCAAGCCTTATTGGCCTGGTAAGGCTCCCAGTTTGCATTGGCAAAATTGGCATTGTTGCTTACCATCATCTGGACTGCGCTTCCCAATTCCATAAAGCCTCCCCCGGGCAGGCGGTCATAAATGTAAAGGTTGACATTGGGATTCGATGTGGAGACAGCCTCATTTTCAATCACAACCGGGTTATATGCGTAATCACTCCCAAAGTCCTGTGTGACATAGCCACTACCATCGCTGTCACGGCGGTAATAGCCAAGCCCGATCTCGCGCGAATTTGGATCGAGCAAATTTTCACGGTGTCCGGGACTGTTCATCCAGCCCTGGATAGCATCTGCAGGACTCAAATAGCCGCAGAAGGCATTTTCTGCCCCATTGGCACCCAGGTAACCAAAGTAAGCATTGCGGTAACCAGGCCACTGGCCTTGAGAATCTTGATGGCCGCAATAACCACCTGGCCGGTTCTCGGTCGAATCCCAGGAGAACCAGCGTGCAGAATGGGTCAATTGAAGATTCCCCCGAAGGGGCGGGACGCCATTATTACGGCGCTCCAGGTTCCCCAGGTACACCGCTTGCGCTTCGTTGTAGAGCAGCTCGGGTGTTTGATAGGTCGGATCATGACCCAGCAGCGATTTCGCAGCCGGGTGGGCGGAAGGGAAGCAAAGGAAAATCAACACCAACATAACGAATAGAACCATGATTAACTTATGCACTTTTGTGATCAAACTTTTGGTTCGCATATGTCCTCCCGTTTTTGCCTTCATCGTATGATTTCCAAATCAGATGCCTGTTTATAGAATCGCATTGTCAGTGTTTGGAGAAATTGAAATTTACAACAGAAGATTCAGTCTTTGCCGTTTTGGAAATTCTCCTATCTCCACCATCTTTTCGGATTTCTTCAGGCACCAAGTCCACCTGAAAATACTGTAGCGCCCGGAAGGAATCAGTGCAAGTAACATTTGTCATGGAGTCAATCGTTTTTGTTACGCAACAAAAGAGTTGGAAAGGATTATACGGCCAACTCTTTTACATGTACTTATTCTTACATTACGGCAGGCAGAACGTTCTCACCAGGAAGACGGCCACCTGGTCACGGGTCACCGCATTGTCAGAACAAAAGCTTCCTCCACCACCGCCGGCTGCTTGATCCGTAGTTCGATAAAATATTCTTCCGTGATTGTTAACAATCACGGAAGAATATCAAGAGTTTCAATTCTGACAGTCTACTTGCCTGCTACTGTATACAAAAGGTCTTGTCGAGGAAAATGGACATCTGGTCACGCGTCACCGCTTTCGCCGGGCAGTAATTGCCTCCGCCACAGCCGCCGGTGATCTGCTCGTTCGCCAGCTGTTCGATCCAATCTGCCGTAAAGTCTGTTTTCGGTACATCCAGGAAGATGCCTGTAGCTTTTGGCGGCGTGTACGTGGAACCATATTTCGCCCTCAACAGGAAGATCGCCATTTGTGCCCGGGTGACTGTTGCCGCGGGGCAGTATCGTTTCGGACTCTCACCACAGCCACCAGTGATCTTCTCGCTGGCCAGCTGCTCGATCCAGGCTGCGGCAGGATCCGTTAATGGAACGTCCGCAAAAGTCCCGGTGGCAGCAGGCGGCGTGTAATCGGAGCCGTATTTCGCTCTCAGCAGGAAGATCGCCATTTGCGCCCGGGTGACTGTTTTACCCGGACAATAACTGAGCGGGCTGGTGGAACAGCCGCCCGTAACGCCGGATTTATATAACAGCTCAATATATCCCCAGGCCCAGTGGTCCCTGGGAACATCTGAGAAGATCGCAACCGGCACGGCATGTACAATACTGACATCCTGCAGGGCCATGCCGCTGTACTCTTTTCCCCAGAGCATCGAGTGAGTATCATAGTCCCAGCCATCGTGGATATAAACCGTTTTTGTAGCAGTATCATAGCCAACGGCGACAACGGAATGATTGGTGAGGCCGAGCATCACCGGCTGCCCGGCATCGATCTCTGCTTTGAGCTGGTCGAAGGAAAAGCCTCCAGCTATAACATTGTCTGTTGGCTGGTTGTAGCAATCGGTCACGGCATACCCTCTGCTCCAGTAAAAGTTTCTCCTGCCCAGAGTGCCATCTGCCGGTGGCGGGTTATGGGCAGCCATCAAATCGCAGGTCAAAGGATCTGCCCAGCCTTGATACGTATAAAACCCGGTTGCTCCATCGATATTCTCATATGCCGATTGACTGGTAAACATATAATCCCCGATCGCGTCCGCCCAGGCATGCTGGGTCCACTTGCCGGTGATATAAGGATCAGGTGCTTCACTTTCATAACCGACCCAGTAGTCATCAATGGTCCCCCGGGTTGTGCGGCCATCCAAGCCCTTATGAGAGGCGATCAATGGATTGTTTGCATAGGTATCGCCCAGGCTGTCCGTCCAGGTGGACCATGGATTATAGCCCACCGGCATGACCCCTCCGTTCGTTGGGCCGGCATACAGGTTTGTCCAACCCGATAAAAGCGCTGGGCTGGAGGCAGCTTCAAGGCTGGCAGCGTTCAGGCTGCATGTAATCGGATATTGGGGAGGCTGGTCCTGGCCGGCAGCAATATCCGCGGCGGCACCGGCAGAACAACCAAGCACCCAGTTCGACCCTGGCAAAGAGATCGCGTTGGTCGTTCTACCATTGGCTTTTGGCAGGGCAACCGGCTGACGCTGCTTCTCAAAGCCGGGCGGCGGCTGCAGAGGTCCATTGATCGAATGCTTTTTGATGATCTTTCCGTTGGCGAGCTCTATCGTTCCAGCAGCCTCATACGGGACAAGCTGTTGACTCTCCACCAACACACTGGTATTCTGATGCATCATCACCTGGGGCGGCTGTGCATCCTGGGCGCGGACAATGGACGAGCCGCTGCCTGAAGAAAAAAGACTCAAAATCATGACCCCCAATAGGGTTCCCAGAAGGATTCTTCGAAGACGATCTCTTGGATTGACAGACATCTTTTCAACTCCCTAGTTATGCAGGCAACAAAAGGAAAACGATCATTTCTCCCTGACCATTCACGGTTGTTCAGACTCTAGTGCCGCAACTTCCTTAAGCTGCAGGGTCTCGGGCTTATTTTGAAGGTGCATTATCAATATTACAGAGTGCCGCATAAATACTTAAACTTGAACTTTCGCATTTAGCCTGCAAGTTGCATTCTAAAGTTCAATTACGCATGGAGAACATGCGTGAGATAAGCGCAGCAATCCTGTGGACAAGCGGCAGCCATCCAAATTAAGCTTGTTGCGGTACTGGTGAACAGCAAATCAGGTTGCAAGTGCTGATTGGCCTATTTACCGTCCGGCCTGTTTATCAGGAACAGACAATGACCTGGTGAGAGAGCACGGAAGAATATGGCAGTTGTCCTCCATAAAATCCAGCCAACTGTGACGAGCCTCCGTGCAGCCGCAGTGTAGTCTCAGTCCGCTTTTTGGGCCTCCTTGTCTCCGGGTGTCAAATGCCGGTATATGTAAATGCAGCCCAGTAGTAGGGCGATTCAAAGACCCGGGCATCCGGGGCATCCCAACCGATATGGCTGTAAAAAGCCCGGGCTGCACCCGCGCTCATCCGTATCTTCTGACTTTTCTCAAAGTGGGTAAAGAATTTTTTCTTCTCCGCGGTCGTGCTGTCGCGCAGCCAGATCTGCGCCTGTCTTAAAGCCTCCTGGGGAACACAGCCTGACTTACGCCACAGATCGTAAAAACGAGCCATCAGCATGGCCGTACTCATATCGCTGACCGCCCATAGCGACCCAACAACACCTGGCACACCGGCCTGCATCATTCCGGCCGGCAGCCCAAACATTTCATCGATCAGTTTCAGGCTGGGGACGCCCGTCTCACAAGCAGAAAGCACGGCGAGCCGCACCTGATCGAGATGGAGAGAAAAAATTTCCGGCAGGGTCAGGTATCCGTCGCCTGCCAGCTTCAATTGGGCCTGTTCCTCCTTTTGCCAGCCTGCATTGCCATGGGTGGAGAAGTGCAGAACATGAGCCTTCTGCATTTCATTTTTCACCGCATCAAGGGTTGCATCACTCCCATGCAGATGGCAGACCTGGGCGAATACATCCATGACCGCCTGTACTTCATCCTCCGAGAAATGCAGCGAGCCATCCGGGTTATC
>JBLNAU010000214.1:0-3347 GCA_050259515.1 Syntrophothermus sp. | reverse complement strand
CCTGGTCTCACGGCACATTATCGACATGAGCGATGCCCATGAAATGATGGCTGAACTCGCCCTCAAGCTTGCCCGACGCGCCTATCGACTGAATTAACTACTGGAAAGCATGGTTTTCTTTCAAACGACCATCCCAGGCGATTAAGAAAAAGACTGCCTTGGGTTGGGAGTCTATTTACATGACCGTCCCTATAAACAACTTGATGATTTCGTCAGGTTATTTCTTTGCACAGAGCCTTAGCGCTGCCTCGCAAGCTCCATCATTCTCCTTCTTTGGATTTCATATAACATGAACCGGCCCAGGGCTAGTTTCGAGCACTTCCTATTTATATCGATCCCATCTGTACCGCGCTTGGGAATATAAGACATCCCGGAGCAGAAAACTAAGGTATGTGTGGGGAGATAATAAACGAAATTATCACTATTTTCATAGGGGCGTGCTGATTTATAATCTACTCATGGCATCCTCCTCTGGCACTGGTGCTAAAAATCGCCGTAATATCACACTCGCCCTGCTTACTACTGGGCCGATCGACCCCAATAATCGGGCCATCTGGGCTGGTGTGGATGCTGCTTGTGCATCGGCTACAACATCAGGAGTAAACCTGATCTGTTACCCGGGTCGTCTGGTCGGTTCGCCGGTTGGCTTCGAATCTCAACGAAACGTTATCTACCGCATGTTAGATGAGGAAACAGTGGACGGTCTCGTCGTGATGGGCGGGCTCAACGCCTGGCTGACAGTGGAGGAAACCTGCTCTTTTCTGCATAAATTCCGTCCAAGGCCGATCGTTACGACTGGCATTGTGCTGGGCGACTTCCCAGGCGTGACAGTGGACAACTATCATGGGATGTATGAAGTGATTTCGCATCTGGTGGCGGTGCACCAGCGTAAAAGGATTGCATTTATTAGAGGTCAGGCGGGGCATCAGGAAGCGGATGATCGCTACCAGGCATACTGCGATGTTTTAGCCCATCACAACATTCCTTTTGACCCACACCTGGTATATCAGGGTGACTTCAAGGAAAGCGGCGGGATTCTCGGAACGAAAGCCCTGCTCGATGAGCGTAAAGTTCAATTCGATGCTCTGGTAGCTGCCAGTGATAATATGGCGATCGGCGCGATGAAAACGCTTCAGTCCCGCGGACTGCGCGTCCCGGCGGATGTGGCAGTCGCGGGATTAAACGGCGAGGAGGAAGGACTGGTCGTCAATCCGCCGCTGACCACTGCCCCGCTGCATTTTTATGAACAAGCCTACCAGGCCACACATATGGTTCTTTCCCTGCTGGAAGGCAGGGATGTACCACACAAGGTCATTTTGCCAACCCGGATGGTGGTAAGGCAATCCTGCGGCTGTGCCGATCCTCTGGTGACACATGCCCAGGCAGTGCCGCATGTTGAAAAACTCGATTCGTTCACCGATGAAATTCGCCTGCTTGACAGTCTGGTTTTTGGTGGTGCAGATTCTCAACTGCAAATTTCGCCGGACGAGCCAATGCAGCAGTTGTTCCCCAGCTTGTTGAAAACCTTCCTGGAGGAGAGCCGGGGCAGGACGGAGAACGATTTCCTTAAACGATTCTCGGAAACACTCCATAAAACAGCTCGTACCAACGACGACTTTACTCGCTGGCATGAGATCATATCCATCCTGCGCCGCTTTGCCATCTCGGAGCTGACAGACACTCGATCACGTCTACGAATCGAGAATCTTGTGCAACAGGCGCGGGTGGTGATCGGCGAATCCGCCCGGCGACATTATGCCTATCAGGTGCTGCAGGCCGATGAGAAATTACACAGCCTCGGAGAGATCAGCCAGAGTCTGAGCGTGGTGACTAATGTGGCAGAGTTGACCGATGTACTGGAGCGATCCCTGGTTGTACTCAACATCCCGCGCTGCTATCTGTTCATGTACGAGGATCCCCTCAACCCTGAAGGAATGGTCCGGTTTATCTACTCCTATGAGAATCATCAACGCGTGTTCTTTGATCTGCAAGGACAGGTCTTCCCGGCCCAAAGATTGCTGCCGGAAGGTTTGCTGGCGACACACCGCCGACACAGTCTGGTAGTGGAGCCGCTCTTTTTCCGGGAGGATCAACTGGGCTATGCCATTTTCGAGGCCGATCCACAACAGGAAGCTATTTATGAGATCCTTGGAGGCCAGATCAGCGCCTCCCTCAAGCGTACGATTCTTGCCGAGCGAAACATCCGCCTCTTCGATGAGGCTGTGGAGGCACGCAAGGCCGCCGAACAGGCAAACCTGCTCAAGAGCCGCTTTCTATCCATGGTCAGTCATGAGCTGCGCACTCCCCTGGCACTGATCGTAGGTACGATCGAAATGATGTTGCAGGAGGAGACCACCGGCAGCAGCCCACCCCTACCCGAAGTCTACCGCAGGGATATGACTGGCATCCATTCCAGCAGCAAGCATCTCTTCCGTCTGATCGGCGATGTGCTGGATCTGGCCAGCAACCAGGCCGGGGAATTGCGCCTGGTCACCGAGCCATTGGATCTGACGGCCCTGTTCACCGAAACGGCCGCGCTGGGGAAAGCCATGGCGCGTGAAAAAGGACTCGAATGGCATGAAAAAATCCCATCCAGTCTGCCATTGGTGATGGGTGACCGAACCCGTTTGCGCCAGGTGACCCTGAACCTGCTCAGCAATGCCGTTAAATTCACAGAACATGGCACCATCTCGATGCTGGTTACCGTTACAGATCAAAACGTACTCGTAAAAATCAGCGATACAGGCATGGGAATCCCGCCGGAGGAGCAGGAGGTCATTTTCAATGAATTCCGTCGCTCCGAGCGCAGTGTCGAGCGCGGCTATGGCGGTATGGGATTGGGACTTGCGATTACGCGCCGGCTCGTCGAAATGCATGGAGGCAGGATCGGAGTTAAGTCACTGGGAGAAGAAGAGACCGGCTCCACTTTCTTTTTCAGCCTGCCGGTAATGCTCAGCCGCCCGGTCAGCGCAGATCTCGATCATGTCCGCCAAAACACAGTCCTGCTCCTGGTGGAAAGCTCCTCAGGACAGTTGGAGCAGCACTTGAGGCAAAAGGGGTTCGAGGTGGAATCGCTGGATGTTTCCCGGCAGCCGGACTGGATCGCACATGTGATCGCTCAACCGCCCGGCGCTGTGGTACTGGATTTCCTGCCCAGCATCGAACGCGGCTGGGAGCTGATGCAGACCCTGAAACAAAATCCAGAAACCTGGGATATTCCCGTGGTCTTCTACAACCTGGCATCAGGAAATACACAGGGCTCCATGCTTGAACTGGATTATCTCTCCAAGCCCGTCGCCAGTACGGATCTTTTCCGTGCGCTGGAGCGGCTGGGTTTAACACGAGAT
>JBLNAU010000213.1:0-2796 GCA_050259515.1 Syntrophothermus sp. | reverse complement strand
AAAGCCGGTTCATCAGATCCGCGACAATGGGATCGCTTTGGACGGCAATTTCGGTCGGCCAGTAGCTGACCATTAATTGGTAGGTCTTTCGTCCAAACAGCAGGATGTCCACCATGCTGGTTTGCTCGATGGCAAACTCGTTGAATTCCTGGTTATCGGCATTATGCCAGTCGATCTCTCCGTTCGGGCCTTCGAAGAAACCGTCCAGGGTAACCATGTTAAAGGCAAACAATTTTCTCATGACGAGGGCTCCTTACTTCACAATCCTGAATCGGATATCGATCCTGGAAGGCGTCTCGAAAATGGCGGTTCGTTCAAGCGTAATGTGCTCGAACGTGGCATTGTCAAAAAATCGCAGGCCGCCCCCAAGCAGGATGGGCATGATGCCGATCTCAAGCTCGTCTGCGAGACCGTTGTTGATGCACTGCTGGGCTGTGCTTGCGCCACCCACAACGGTCACATCCTTCGATCCCGCCGCAGATTTTGCTTTCTCAATCGCGTTCTGAATACCGTCCATGATGAAGGTAATCGTTAATCGATCATTTTGTCCCTTTGTCAATTGTTCAGGGGGATGATGGGTCAGCACAAAAATGGGAACTTGATACTCGTAGCCGGTGAAGTCACCCTGGGCCATGTCGTAGGTGTGCCGGCCCATCACGACGGCTCCTGTGGTCTCCATGGATGTTTGCAGCATCTCCGTGTCATGGAGTTCTTCGAGATTTGGATAGAGACTGGCAACGCTTCCCTTACGATCATTGATATAGCCGTCCAAAGACAGAGTGGTGCCGACAATTACTTTACCCATCATAAGCTCCTTGTTCCGCAGGCTGGTAGGTGGCGATCACCACGCCGGTTGTCGTGGGTCTCGCATCCACAAGCTGCAGCTTTGAAAATGAAGAGCCATCCCGAAAGAGGCGGTTGCCAGTTCCCAATACCAGTGGATGAATGAGCAGCGTGTATTGGTCGATCAGCTGCCCGCTGCCCAGGATGACAAGATCCTTATCCAATTGTTGCTTGAGCGCGTAGACGGCCCCTGGTACATCTCCTTTTAGGAGAGTGGAGTTCATCCAGGGAAGGGGCTCCCGTAGCGTGTTCGAAGCAACATATTTTGGAGAATTATTTAGGACCTCTGTGAAGGGGTTGTCTGTCCTGTGCGGCCAGACGGAATAAAAATCCTCATAGGTCCTCCGCCCAAAGAGCAGGCCACCCGTCGTGGACATGCTTTCCCCGGCAGCTTTGCCCATTTCCGGGTCAGCGTACGGCGAGGCCCAGCCGCCGTATGGAAAGCCGCCCCGCGTATCCTCATCCTGACGGCCCGGCGCCTGCATCACACCGTCCAGCGTGACGTTTTGGAACACAACGATCCTGGCCACTTGAAACTCCTCTCCTGATAACCCTTTTCGTTCAACCGTTAATTTCTGTACGGATTCTCACAAACTGAGCCGCCAGTCGTTGACGGTCATGGAATGCCCGGGGGGATATTCAAACTGGCACTCCTCCATCCATTCAAATCCGAGCTTTCGGCAGATGGCATTCGAAGCAGGGTTGTTTACAGCTGGAAAGGCATGAATATATGGATATCGATGGTCCTGGCGTGCCAGTTGAACAACCATTCTGCCAGCCTCCGATGCAATCCCGCGGCCCTGATAGGCAGGCAATATCATCCAGCCCATTTCATAGACCGTTTGATCGCGCCAGTTTTTCTTCCAATAACCAATACTGCCTACTGGCTCTGAGCTCGGGCCCCATGCGATCTTGAACATGTGGTCGATCCCCTCCCCGGGCAGATATATATAACGCTGGTGACGCCGAAGGATCTGTTCAGGTGTCTCGGGGCCGCCCAGGTGCTCCATCACATCTGGATCGCCCATGAGCTGTTGCAGTAACGGAAGATCCTCCTGCGACCAGGGTAGAAGCGCAACGCTTCCCATGCTATCCTTTTTCGGCAGGAGGGATGTTTTGGTTCAGGTGAAAAAGATTGGATGGATCGTAGCGCCTCTTGACCGACACCAGCCGGTCCCAGGTTGGCCCCGGATAGGCTGCCTGGACACGCTCCAATCCTTCGCTGCCGAGAAAATTCACATAAGCCCCGTTGTCACTTTGCTTCAAATCGGCGGCAAATTCGGATACCCATGCTTCATGAACCGGTTCCTCTTCGCGCTGACCATACAGGGCAGCCAGGTTCACCATCATTTTTGATTTTCTATGTGCGAAGGCAGTCGCCTCCACCGGGATCCTTGCCATGGCGCCGCCCAGGACGCGCAGTTGAGCTACCGCCATGGAGGCAGTCGAGGCTTGAATGCGTTCCAGGATCATCTCGGCGACAGAGCGATCGACCGAATCAATGAACATTGTCCTGCCGGATGAGATGGGACGGTAATTAGCATCTTCCGGTGGATAGATCTCGGGATAATGCATGGGACGAAGCATGTCGGCAAGAGGTGTGGCCAATTCCCTGAATGGAGCGACCACACCTTCCCCTGCTTCCAGATTGCCGGCATAGACCATCATGCTCATGATGATCGGCTTGCCATGTGCTTCCCTGGGAAGAAAAGGCATGGGCGGCGCGGTCATCACATTCGCGATGGTAGAGAGCTCGTTGGGTGCATTTTCTGCCAGCCCGATGAAGGATGTAATCGTATCGGGTATGGCCGGCAGGAAGAGCATACCACCCAGCACTGTATCGACTTCATGCAGACGGAACTTAAACCGGGTCACCACACCGAAATTGCCTCCACCCCCGCGGATCGCCCAGAAAAGATCAGGATGCGACTCCTCGTCCAGGTAGAGGATCTG
>JBLNAU010000212.1:0-2960 GCA_050259515.1 Syntrophothermus sp. | reverse complement strand
CCCGTACATCATCCGGATGTCCCAGGCGAGGCCAAAAAGCAGGCTGCTGAGCGCACTGAAGACCAGGCCGAACAGGATCAAGTTTCTGCGGCCAAAGCGGTCGGTCAGCGCGCCCCCGAGCATGCTGCCGATCAGACCAAACAGCGACGACATTCCCAGCAGCACGCCCGCCTGGGTCATGCCAACGCCAAATTTCTGGGTGATGTACAGCGCAAAAAAGGGAAATAATAATGTGCTGCCCAGGGAGTCGATAAACAGAGTCCCAACCACGATCCAAAAGAGCTGCGGGTACTCGTTATACGTTCTTTTGAGGCTGTTGATCATTACAATCCTGCTTTGATGAATGGGTGGGTTGCTTTGCCTGGGCGGTATTGGAAATGATAATCCAAATCAGACAAAATTCGGCTGATAAAACTGTCAGGTAATGAAATTGATACCCCGCTGGCTTGCGGGGTATCGTGAACAAGGATTATTTCAGGCTGGTCAGATACTGGTAGAGTGCCGAGAGCTCCACATCGTCCAGCTTGCCTGTGGATCTCCAGGGCATCAGTGGCGTCAGCTTGTCCCCGTTTGGATCCACGCCTGTTCGTAGCGTGCTAATGAACTGTTCCTCCGTCCAGCCTTTGACGACGCGCAGGCTGGGGCCCCTGGGGTTCACGGGATTTGTGCCGCCGCTAAAGTTATCGCCGTGACAGTTCTTACAGTCCAGGAAAGTGGTCAGGAAGTGACCATATTCCGTAGTCGCCTCCTTTTTGGGGCCAACGATCGGCTGTGTGACGAGCGGCCGGTCCGGGATGGCATTGGCACCACTCACCAGCACAGCCAGAAAATTGGGCTGGTCTGGGGGAAGAGGCGTTTGATTTTCCACCGGTTGTTGGCTGCGCAGGAAGGCGATGACCGCCAGCATATCCTCGTCGCTCATATAGCGAACGTTTGTGTTCGCCATAAAGACCAGCCGTTTCCCATCCTTATCCACATTGTCGCGCAGGGCCCTGAAAATTTCCCCATCCGTCCAATCCTGAAGGGGACCGGCAGGAGTCAGGTTCACCGAGTAATAGGAACCCAGGTTCATGGGAAGGTCCTTCCCCATATCCACCCCCCCGGTCATCGGGAAATCCCTGGTCTGGGAATGGCATTCCACGCAGAAGGCGGAGGCAAGATGCTGTCCCCGGTCGATCTGTTCGGGTGTTCCATCTACTTTGACTTCCTTTACAGGATTGAAGGGGGGATTATAGTATCTGAAGAAGCCAAGGAAACCCAGCACCGCCACGAGCGAGACAAGTACGGTAAGCAGGCCGCTCAGGACCACACCGATCCATTTTAAAGAGGGATTTCGTGCCCTCCATGCCCTGCGGGTCAGCCAGCCAAAAAAGACGGCCAGCCCGATAACCAATCCCAGGATTAAATAATTTATTGTCATGGTTTTCTCTCCTCCAAAGATGTTCACCAGCCTTATGGCGGATTTTAACTTAATCCTTCCCTACCGGCAGATGGTTTTATTCGACGTGAAGCCCGTCATTGGCCAATGACGGGCTTTACTGAAAAATTATTTCACTTACCAGGCGGGCACAGGCAGTGCATTTCCACCAAAAAGTTGTTTGTGTAAAGAGGCAAAGTCTGTTGATCCGAGAGCCACAATCCCATTTGCTTCGCATAGAGCGTGTATGTGATTCTCGATCGAGATCCTATATATATCCAGGAGGCTGTCCGCATCGTCATCGGCAGCGATGCGGTTAATGGACAGGGTGCCGCAATCCACACATTGATGGATCAGCATCAGCTCGCCTCGCGCCTCGCGCCGATATTTGTTCCTGCCCATCTTGAGGGTCAGACCGATGGGCTTCATCTGTCCCTTGCAGGCAGACAGCCGGTCGCCGGACGCATACAGATCCAGATGGCAGGACCACAGGCAGTACGGGCAGTGGTTGCGGTTATTGACTCCGGAGAGGAAGTGGGCGCTGGAAACCAGTGCATGGCAGTGACCGCACCTGAAATCACCGAAGGTGGAGGCGTTGTGTCTCATAGCTCTTCCTGCAGGTGCATATAACTCTGATAACGGTACGGACTGATGGCTCCGGCCATGACCGCCTTCCGGATGGCACAGCCAGGCTCGCGGTCATGACGACAGCTCAGCCCAAATTTGCACTGGCCGATAAGACCCTGCATCTCCGGGAAGAGCGATGCAAGCTCATCGGAGTGGATGTCCCACAGGCCAAACTCACGCATGCCCGGGGTATCGACCAGCCGTCCGCCGAAGTCGAGCTCGAACATCTCGTAATGTGTGGTGGTGTGGCGGCCTTTGCCTATCGCGCCGCTGCTCACCGCTTTGACGCGCAGTCCCAAGCCCGGCTGGATCGCATTGAGAAGGGAGGTCTTGCCCACGCCCGATTTTCCAACCAGTACGGAGGTCTTTCCCCGCAATGCGGATTTGATTTCTTCAATTCCTTCGCCTGTGGCCGAGCTGACCATCCGGATGGGATAGCCAACCCTGCGGTAGATCTCCAGGTCTTCCTCGAGCTGCGGATTCTTCCAGGCCAGGTCCAGCTTGGTGATCACGATCAGGGGCGGGATGCCGGCAGCTTCAGCCGCAACCAGATAGCGGTCGAGGAGTCCCCATCTGGGGGTGGGACTGGCCACCGAAAAGATCGGGATGATCTGGTCGGCGTTCGAGACGATCACCTGCTCGAACACGCGCTGGCCCGGGACAGGGGCCGGGCGAGAGAGCCGCGACAGACGCGGCAGGATCTCGACGATTGTGCCCCGGCCCGGTCCCGCATCCACGTAACGGACGTGGTCGCCGATCGCGACCGGATCGGTATGCTCGATGGTTTGCACATCCTGCACCCGCCTCCG
Organism: Syntrophothermus sp.; assembly: GCA_050259515.1. GTDB lineage: Bacteria > Chloroflexota > Anaerolineae > Anaerolineales > Villigracilaceae > Defluviilinea. Next base: position 107 of record JBLNAU010000212.1, on the reverse strand, counting down.
CATGGATGTCGGATCGGCGGTTGAGTAAATCAGATTTTTATGGATGAGGGACGAGAGCGCGCAGTCAAGTTCCCGTCCGTTGGCGTGGACTGTGTAATGTCCCAAAG
>JBLNAU010000211.1:0-2519 GCA_050259515.1 Syntrophothermus sp. | reverse complement strand
GCCACCTGCAAGAACAACACGCCTTCCACCGACGCGGTTGCCTCGGGTGCTGTCCCAACCTCGCCGATGGCCATGCAGGCGATCCTGGATTACGCTGCCACCGCCCCCTCGCCATTCAATGCAGGCGTCTGGTACGCTGGTAACCGCACGAAACAGGAGATCCTCAAGAATATCTTCGACCAGTTCAACAACCAGCTGGCCTTCGGAAGCTTCTAGGAATCGCTTCAGCCAGTATGGCTGACTCTCAACCAATCCTAAAGACGGCGGACCTGAAGGTCCGCCGTCCCCTTTTCTTTTACACCTTTGTGCTCTTCATGATCTTTGTGGTGAAGCCCGCCTGGCCCATCCCCTCACCCATCCAGATAAACAAACGGCGGACCTTGCGGTCCGCCTTCGATGTTTTATGGCTGAAGTGTGAATAATCTTCAGGAGCGATCAGCCCTGCGCCATTCTCATGATCAGCTGAGTCAGCGTGCGGGTCTCCATGCCCTGGTTCCCCAGCGCCCCGCGCAGGGCAGCCATGGCACGGTTCTGGATCACTTTGATGTGGTTCACTTTTTTGCTCATGATCACCGCGGTCTCCTTGACGCTGAACCCGGCGATAAAGCGCAGGATCACCACGTGGCGTTGATCGCTGGTCAGGTCGTAGCGGAGTGCCTGCTGGACGATCTCGAAATCCACCCGGTCTTCAGAAAGGGGATCGACGAATGCGCCGCGGCCTGCCTTCAAGCCGATCCCGTCCACCGGCGTCAGGCGTTCTGAAAAATGCATCTCCCCCACAAAAAGGTGGTAGGCGATCTGATAAAGGTGGCAGCGCAGATGGATCCCCTTGACCCGTCCATCCAGCATATCCTCCGACAGGCGGGCAAAGATATCTCCCACCATCTGGTCGGCGATCATCGCGCTGTTATATAGGAGAAAGGCGTACTTGTAGAGGGCGGGGGCATGGAGGTCAAAGATCGCAGAAAAAGTTTCCCGGCTCATATTTTTCCGTACTGCCAGAAGGCTCGGATCATATTCCAGGGGAACTGTTCGTAAGGTTTGTGTCTGCATGTTCATAAAAGGATCAGGACAGCCAGCAGATGAAGGAGGATAACCTAGATTAATTGGACGGAATTTATCTATTCTCCAACATGACGGAGGTTTACGGAAAAGGTTACCGATCAAATATTTCAATGTCCCGGGCCGCAGCCCATGCTGGCCGTTCCCGTTAATGGATTTTCCCCAGGAATTGTAGGGTGATTCCCACTTGTGCTTTTAGCGACGGGTGGTATGGTTGTCGAGTAGAGTTGGATTTTGGAAAGGAGAGAGAAGTGAGAGACCAGAACCAGAATCCCGGCCGCAAATGGCGCACAGTCGAAAATGATGGGGATGGAAATACGTATTTTGACACCTTCCGCTTTACCCCCTATACCACCGATACGGAATTTTTCCGGGATCCCTCCATCTATGAGACCGAGGTGTCCAGAAACACCGAGCAGAAGGCTTCCGGCAGCACAGATACCAGGGAGAACCCGCGCGGGTTACACCGATCGGACGACCAGATCCGGGACGAGGTCGATGAAATGCTTGCCGCGCAGGGGCAGATCGATGCCTCCCATATCCACGTGGATGTAAAGGATAGGGTCGTCACCTTGCTGGGCAGCGTCCCCAGCGAGGGGCAGGTACCCGTGGCAGAGCGGATCGCGGAGAACGTCTTGGGCGTGCTGGATGTGAACAATCAACTGCAGGTCAGGGCCCAGGCAGCAGAGGGCCCGGGCAGATAAGAGTTGTAAAAAGGCTGGTGGGTGGGAATGGTTCGCGCGTCGTGATTGGCTGGGTTGATCATGTACAGGAGTAAAGAGATGAAAAATCGTGAACAGGAAAATCAAGGCGACTGGGCGCGGGAAGTGCCGGAGAACACTTTTCGAGGCCCTTACAGTGATTATGGCTGGGAGCGGCAACAGTCGGTGCTGCCGGAATTCCGCGACCCCGGATTTCATTTCACGCCGGAGGAACGGGAACGCCTCACCCGCTGGCAGCAGTCCCAGGGCCGGAGCGACATCCCCGGTCCCTACAGCGGCAGAGGCCCGCACGGCTATGTCCGTTCCGACGAGCGCATATATGAGGATGTCTGCGAGCGCATGACCCGTCATGGATACCTGGATGCCGGCAATATCCAGGTCGAGGTCAAGGCAGGCGAGGTGATCCTGACCGGCGATGTACAGAACCGGCAGGCCAAGCGACTGGCGGAGGACATTGCCGATTCGGTCTCAGGCGTGCAGGATGTGCAGAACCGCCTGCAGATCCGCGAGCGGACGCCGCAGCGCTGGGTGGACCGGGTGGGAGGCTCCGGCGTGTACCCGGCCTCTGAAGCCAAAAACGCCCCACGGGACAGCGAGGCCCAGGGGATGGCATCCTGGGGTCAGGGCGAACGCGGCGCACGGGGTTATGAGGATCATGGTGATTCCGAGATCCACCCGGAGCGCGACAAATAAATTGTACAAGGATGGAACTTAAGCCAATACCCACTGGCGGAG
>JBLNAU010000210.1:0-5678 GCA_050259515.1 Syntrophothermus sp. | reverse complement strand
CCAGCCATCTTGCTCGATGCAGCTCAGCAGATGGGAATCGCCCCGGAGTATTGCGCCTACATCGGAGACCGGCTCGATCGGGATGTGGCTGCTTCCCGCCAGGCTGGTTTCTCAAAAGCGGTCATCCTGCGTGATCCTCGCCAGCCAAGGATGACAGAAGCGGATGTTCCAGGCCTGGCGCCCGATCATACGATCCAAAACCTGCGCGAACTATTGGAAGTTTTCCCGCCCCGCTCCAGGCCTGTGCCTGCTACTGTTTACAACGCGTCACTCTCCACGATGTGGGCGATCAAAACACTGCCCACGCTTGCAGACTTCTTCGAATTCGCGCGACGGACCGGCTTCGCGCGGATCGAGTTAAACCACAAAGTGACATCGGCCATGCTGGCAGGCATTGACCTGGATCGGTACCAGTTCAGCAGCATCCATGAGCCCTGCCCGGCGGATGTCTCTGCCGACGAGCTGAAAAAACGGGACTGGCTGATCTCGTCCACCAATGAGGAAAACCGCTGTGAAGGCGTGAAAACCATCCAGCGCACCATCGACCTGGCTCATAAGCTGGGCGCTCGCGCGGTTGTGATCCATGCCGGGCAGGCACACGCTGACTCGCTTCCTGAAAAGGAGCTTCGATCGCTGCTGGCGTCCGGGGAGCGCGACACAGACGCCTACCGCGATCTCCAGCAGAAGATGATTGGGGTCCGCGCCGCAGCGGCGACGACGAGTTTTGAAGCGGTTCGGAAAAGCCTGGTGGAGCTGCTTGCCTATGCCGAGGGAACCGGCGTCTGTCTCGGGCTCGAAAATCGCTATCACTATCACGAGATCCCCAGCCCGGATGAGTTGGAGGAACTGCTGGCCCTGGCTGGTCCGGACCGGATCGGCTTCCTTTATGATGCCGGTCATGCAGAAGCTTTGGATCGCATGGGATTTTATCCACATGAGCAATGGCTGAAGCGCTTTGGCCCGCGTATCGTTGGCACCCATCTGCACGACATGATCGGGACAACAGATCACTATACTCCTGGCCGGGGGGATTTGGACCTCTCAAGGATTGCCCCATATCTGCCCAGGAATGCCTTCCGTACCTGCGAATTTCAGACCTTCAATACCCCGGAGCAAGTGAAGGCAGGTTTGGTGGTTCTACGAAGGAATGGTTGTATCCAATTGCAAAACTAAAAAGGAAAAACATCATGCGTGCACTTTTTAAAAGAAGACAGAATGTGTTTATTAAAATGATCCGCGATCAGGCCTCTCTCACGCTGGAAGGCATGGAGGCGTTGAAGGAATATATGGACGGGAAAAATCATGAAGCCGCAGTACGCTTGATCGCCAAGGAAAAGCAGGCGGATGAAGCCCGCCGCATCCTGATCGACGAGCTCAACCAGACGTTCGTCACACCCTTTGACCGTGAGGATATTTTCCTCCTATCCCGGACGATCGACGACGTCCTCGATTATGCCTATAGCACGGTCAATGAAATGGAGATCCTGAAGGTGGAGCCGACGCCTTACATGCTGCGGATGGCATCCCTTCTTCGGGATGCCGCCAACGAGATCCTATCGGCGGTGGACTGCCTCGAAGAGCACCCCCGGGTTACCAGTGACCATGCCCAGCGCGCCAAAGCCCTTGAGAACCGGGTGGAGGATGTCTATCGCGAGTCCCTGGCTGACCTCTTTAACAACGTTTCAGACATCGAGCATGTCGTCAAGATGATGAAGTTGCGTGAGGTCTATCGCCATTTAAGCAATGCGGCCGACCGGGGTGATGAAGCTGCCAATGTGCTGGCTGATATCGTCGTCAAGATCGCCTGAGACCTCTTCAATGACAACAACAATGCTTACACTGGCCGTCATCCTGCTCGCACTTGTTTTTGATTTCCTGAATGGAATCCATGATTCGAGCAACGTGGTCGCCACAATGATCTCCTCCCGGGCACTCCCGCCGCGCGTGGCTCTGGGGATGACCGCAGTTGCCGAGTTTCTTGGCCCGTTCATTTTTGGTGTGGCAGTGGCGGAAACGATCGGAGGGGTGGTTGACTCCCAGGTCATTAGTTTGCAGGTGCTGATCGCCGCCCTCTTTAGCGCAATTCTCTGGAACCTGTTCACCTGGTATATGGGATTCCCAAGCAGCTCCTCCCACGCCCTGGTAGGCGGAATGATCGGCGCGGTGATCATTGGCGCGGGATGGCAGGCGATCAACCTCGATGAACTTAAAAAGATATTGATTGCTCTTTTTACATCCCCGTTCATCGGATTTATTTTCGGCTATATCCTGCTCAAGCTGACCCTTTTGCTTTGCTGGAATGTGTCACCCCGCATTAACGGATTGTTCAAACGAGGACAGATCTTCACAGGCCTTAGCCTGGCACTCAGCCATGGAGCAAACGATGCCCAGAAGACAATGGGCATTATCACACTTGCACTGGTCATCGGTGGTTTCCTGGACTCTTTTGTCGTTCCACGATGGGTCATTCTGATGTGCGCGACCATGATCGCTTTTGGAACGATGCTGGGCGGCTGGAGGCTGATCCGCACACTGGGGGGAAAGTTCTATAAGATCCGCCCGGTTGATGGTTTTTCCTCCCAGCTCGCCTCCGCGACGGTCATTCTGGGTGCTTCGTTGGTGGGGGGACCGGTCAGCACGACCCAGGTGGTTAGTTCGACCATCATGGGAGTCGGCGCGGCGGAGCGGGTGAACAAGGTGCGCTGGAAGGTGGCCCAGGAAATTGCCGCCGCCTGGCTCTTGACCATTCCTTCGACAGCACTGCTGGCAGCCGGGGTCTACTGGATCATTATTCAACTCAACCCATAATTTTAACAAGGGATTCCTTATGAAAAACTACGATGTGCTTTATGTTGGCAATTACACAAAGGATACGATCATTTCACCTGCAGGCACCCGATATGTGGATGGCGGCGCTGTCAACTATGCCGCCCATGCCGCTGCCCAGCTTGGCTGCAGTGTGGCAGTGGTCACGCGTCTTGCCAGGGAGGATGACCGGGTGGTAGAAAGGTTTACGCAAGCAGGGATCGATTGCTTCGCAACCTACACGCCTGATTCCACCCTGATGAAACTCGAATATCCAACGACCAATCCGGACATCCGTCATCTTTCGGTAGCTGCGGTCGCCGGGTCCATTACAGCCGGCGATGTGGAAGATATCGATACGAAGGCGGCAGTGATCGGATCCAGCCTGCGTGGCGAAGTTGGATTGGATGTCATTCGGACCCTCAAACAAAAAAATGTTTTCGTGGCCGCCGATATGCAGGGTTTTGTACGTGTGCTGGAGGGCACTGAATTGAAGTATCAGCCCTGGGATGAGATGCAGTCCACACTTGCATATGTCGATGTGGTGAAAAGCGATGATGTCGAAGCGGAATTCCTCACGGGCGAGACCGATATTTTCAAGGCGGCCAAAGTTTACGCGGACATGGGGCCGAGTGAAATTGTGTTGACTCACAAGGACGGCCTGCTCGTCTTTGCAAATGGAAAATTCCATGAAATGGGCTTTTATCCTGAACGTCTGGATGGCCGCAGCGGGCGCGGCGACACCTGTGTGGGAACCTATGTTGCCAAGAGACTATCCCTGGCGCCGCGTGAAGCGGGCATTTGGGCTGCGGCGGTCACCAGCCTGAAAATGGAAAACCTGGGACCCTTCCACCGCTCCGTTGACGAGGTGGAAGCGCTCATCCATGCCAGATACAATCATGGATCGGTTCTCTGAAGCTCAGGAGAAGATCCTCCAACGCAGTCTGCAGGCAGCCAAGCTCTACCCTGCACTTTGGCAAAAAATGATCGCCCATTGGAACACACCAGACCCGCAGGATCGGGTCTGGTTGACCTATTCCGCAAACTATATTTTTCGCACGAACGATATTCATTGGGCGATCGATCCACTTACATTAAATTGGCGAATCAAAGATGCACCCAGGGTGGATGTGGCCCGGGACCTTTCTCCCCTGTCCTTCGTCCTCCTCACTCACGATCATGGTGACCATCTCGACCTCGAGTTGCTGTCTGCTTTAAAGGACCGCCCAATTACCTGGGTTGTCCCCGAATTCCTCTTGGAAAAGGTGGTCACCGAAGCTGGTCTGCCGCGCGACAGAATCCGTGTCCCCTCCCGGATGAAAATCACGGAACTCGGCGGCTTGTATATCCTTCCGTTTGAGGGGTTGCACTGGGAAACATTGCCTGATGGAACGTCCAGGGGAGTTCCATCCATGGGCTACCTGGTCGAGTGTAATGGCAGGCGCTGGTTATTTCCGGGCGATACGCGTACGTATGATCCTACCCAGTTCCCTGCATTTTCCGATATTGATGTCGTCTTTGCCCACCTGTGGCTGGGACGAGATGCTGCACTGGAGGATCCGCCTCCGCTGCTCGATCCATTCTGTCGCTTCTTCCAGGCCACGGGTGCCCGACAGGTGATCCTCACTCATCTCAATGAACTCGGGCGCGATGCCAGCAACTTTTGGGGGGAGGCGCATGCGGAACTGGTTCGCAAAAAAATCGAGGAGATGTGTGTTAACATACCAGTTTCCCACCTGGTCATGGGAGAGGGTGATCTCCTGTGAAATGAAACAGATCGACATATTTATTGGATGATTTATATCCATTAATGTTGAAGAAATGGAACAAATAAGAAATGCTTGAAATGATCCAACAATCAGCCATATCTCATGATCGCTACCAGGTCGAATTAAAACTGGACTACCAGTTGGACCATGGTAAGGAGACACGCTACCGCATTTCCACTTACATTTTTGTCCCCAGGAGCCTTGGGATCACAGAGCAGAGTTATCCCAAGGAGGAATTGTACCGGGATATTAAGAATTATATTCGGATCAAGACACCGGAAATGAGCCTGCGCGATCTTATCGAAAATGAGAGCTCGCCCTTACGAAAAGTTCAACAGATCATACAAAAATCAAGCTGGTATCTTGAGGAGGAAGCAAACATCCAGCTTGTTCATGCGCTTCGTTTGTTTGGTGCCATGTTCAAGAGCTCTCTCCGCGAGCATCTCAATCTGGTGGACAAGCGCATCCATATGGTTTCTACTGGTGCGAAAATCCCACCTCTGGTCGGGAATCTGATCAATGAGATGATCGATCGGTCGGAAAATATCGGCAAGACCTATCGGATGCTTTACCTGCAGATCAATCTACCTTACGTCAGAAAGGAAGTTTTCCAGGCCTATTCGCTTGTCGATGAATATCTCAGTCTGTTGATCCAAGAAGCTGCCACCGAGCTATACAAGATTGTATTGCGCTATTATGAAGGAGTTGATCGAACTCAATACTGTCAGAAATTGAATGAGATTGCCGAAAAAGAAACCGCACACCGGATATCGCATGGTTATGGTTCCGTACTCAAACTGGATGATGAGAATGAAACCTATGCCTTCCGGAGTTCCGTGATAAAAAAATATGTAAGCGGTGTCCTTCATCTTTCCACGGACGCACAACGTGAAGGCAGAGGGATTGAGCAAATCCTCCTGGCTCTGGCAGCAGGGATCTCGATGGTATTCGCAACTGTGGTCGCTTTTTACTTCCAAAAGGTTTATGGAAGTTTCACTTTTCCCGCATTTGCCGCCCTGGTGGTTGGGTATATGTTTAAGGACCGGATCAAGGAATTCGGACGGGCCTTATTCGCCGGTAACCTGCAAGCCTATCTGTTTGATC
>JBLNAU010000209.1:0-6764 GCA_050259515.1 Syntrophothermus sp. | reverse complement strand
CGTCATCGAGCTGGTTCTGTTCCCCTTCCAGTGCGGATACGATCTCCTCGAGCTCGGCCAGGGCTTGTTCATAGGTCAATTCTTCGACGGGCTTGGGTGTGTTTCTAGAAGATGGTTTTGCCATTCCTGCTCCTACTCATTTCGCTCAGGGGTGTGTTTGACATTAAACTCTCCGTCGCTCACTCGTACCTTCATTTCAGCGCCTGCCTGGGCAACCCGGGAGACAATGCTGCCGTCCTCCCTGCGGGTCACGACGGCATAGCCGCGCGCCAGTACAGCCAAAGGATTCAAGGCTTCCAGCCGCCTTTCCATCCCCCGGATATGGGCGGCCTGCAGCTGGAACTCATGCAGAACAGAAGCCTGGGCGCGGCGTGCAAGATCATCCACGCGCTGGCGCTCGGAGAGAATGCGGCGTTCCGGCGAGGCATAGCGCAGCGCAGCAGCCAGCGAAGAGAGCGCGTTCTGTTGATCGGCCAGCAGACCGAGGGTCGCGGAGGCAAGCCGGCCGCGATAGTTTTCCAGCTGGGCAAGGAGATCCATCAAGGTGACCTGTGTGGCCAGCTCTGCGGCTGCCGTAGGCGTGGGGGCGCGCAGATCGGCAGCGAAGTCCGATAGCGTGAAGTCCGTTTCGTGCCCTACGCCGCAAATGATCGGCACAGCCGAGCCGGCGACCGCCCGCACGACGCGCTCATCGTTGAAAGCCCACAGATCCTCGATGGATCCACCACCGCGGGCCATCAGAATAACATCCGGAGAATGGAGGTTGAGGGAGTGGATGGCCTTGACCAGCGCGGGAGGCGCTTCGACACCCTGGACAGGCGAGGGTGCCAGCAGAACTTCGGCAACCGGCAGGCGACGGCGCAGGGTATTGAGCATGTCATGCAGCGCAGCGCCGGTGGCAGAGGTCACGATCCCGATCCTTTTCGGCAACAGCGGTATGTTCCGTTTGCGTTCCTGATCGAACAATCCCTCGGCTTCCAGCATCGCCTTGAGGCGCATGAATTCCTGATACAGCGCGCCTTCCCCCACCGGGCGGATCTGATCGGCATACAGCTGATACTGCCCGCTCACCTCATAGACACCGATCCGGCCATGGACTTCGATCTCCATGCCCTCCTGCAGCCCCATCCTCAATCGGACTGCGGAGGTCTTCCACATCACGCACTTGAGCGCGGCCGAAGAGTCCTTCAGGGTGAAATAGATGTGACCGGAGGCGGGCCGCGATAGATTCGAGATCTCCCCCTGCACCCACACATCCTGAAGCACCTCATTCTCTTCCAAGAGTCTGCGGATGTAGAAGGTCAGCTTCGAGACGGTCCACTGCTGGGTGGAGAAAAGGGTGGGCTGCATTGGCAGGAGGATAATCGAAAAATGATGAATTAGGAAGGCGTTTCCTCGAAATAACATGAAATTGAGAAAAAACAGGAGCGGCGGGAAAGGATTTTCTGCTACAATTCGTAATCATATGAAATACCTGTGGTCCCCCTGGCGTATGAAATATATAGAAAATAGTAAGGTAGAAGGGTGCATCTTTTGCATGGCTTATGACAGCGAAGATGGCCCTGATAATTTGATCGCCTACCGCGGTGAACGGGCTTATGTCATTCTCAATCGCTACCCCTATACCAGCGGACACCTGATGGTCGTCCCGTTCGCCCACAAGCCCAATCTTGAAGAGCTCGACGCCGAAACCCGCGCCGAAATGATGGAATTGACCACGCGCTGCATGACGATCCTGCGAAAGATATACAACCCGCCGGCGTTCAATATGGGCGCCAACATTGGAGAGGCTGCGGGCGCGGGGGTAAAAGCGCATGTCCATATCCACATCGTGCCGCGCTGGGCCGGAGACACAAATTTCATGTCTACCATCGGACAGGCGCGGGTCCTTCCTGAGCTGCTTGAGGATACCTACCAACGGGTCAAAAACGCGTTCCAGGGATAAGGGACGACGATCCTATTTGCATCGGCTGAGAGCCACTGCAAACGCGATCGTACCTTGTGTATTATGTTTCGACCGGTTCCCCGCCAGACTGCCATTTTCTTCATCCTTATCACTTTTTGGCTGGGGGGCTGCAGGCCATCCATTTCCACGTTAACCCCTTTAACAAGTGCTCCAGCGACTCAAACCAGTCCGTCCTCGACGCCTGATGCGGGTCTGCAAACCTCAGCACCCACCCCGTATGCTGAAGCGATCAACCCGCTCACCGGGCTGGCTGTCAAAGATCCATCGCTCCTGCAAATCCCTGCCACCCTGCTTTCCATCTCCCATTTTCCACCCGCGGCACGGCCGCAGGCGGGATTGTCTTTCTCGCCCATGGTCTTTGAGATCTACATCACCGAAGGGGCAACCCGCTTCCTGACGGCCTTCTACGGCCAGTACCCGGCCCCGGAAGTTCCCATCACAGGCAACTGCGAAGTCAGGAGGGACATTTTTACCCAGACCAGTCTGCTGCTGGGCAACCAGGTCTGGAACGATGAAAATAAAAATGGCAGCCAGGAGGCCTGGGAAACCGGCATCGGCGGTGTGTGCGTGAACCTGTACGACACCAACCGCCAGTTGCTCCAGCAGACCAGCACCGATACAAATGGATATTACGGATTCAATGTCGATCCGGGCAGCTATTACCTGGCCTTTAACAAACCGGATGGGATGGAATTTACATCCAGGGATGTCCTGAAGGATGACCAGGACAGCGACGTGGACCCGGCCACCGGCTGGACCGATCTGTTGAATGTTTCCGGCTCGGATCTGAATGTGGACGTGGGCCTGATCCCGGTAAATGTGCCTGCTTCTACAGCCGAGCTGCCTCCCGCCAAGGTGGGACCCGTCCGCTCGGGGCGGCTGGTGTATGCCGATATCCAGGCCTTCTTCCCGGAATCCTGTCTTATCTACGCGTTCGCTTCGGCAGAAGTGCTGGTGGAGCTGCCCAAATGTGCCTTCGTCTATCACGATATCCAGGGCGGCGGGTACATGCTGGACATCAACGAGATGATCCAGTACACCAGGGATAACCGGACGACCGACCAACCCATTGATTATTCAAGCAACGTCTTTTCCAGTGAGCCCCCGGAGGGAGGCGAGGCAGCCTCCCGGCTGGACGAGTATATCGCCTGGCTGAACCAGTCCGCCTGGGTGTATGACCCGCTCTATCAAGGCTGGTGGCGCTATGTGGATAATGCCGATCCGGACACGGCCGGGCAGCTCCACAGTGAAGTGGACCGCCTGACAGGCCGCCAGTTACATTTCGAGAATATCATCGTATTAAAGGCAGAGCATGAAGTCGTCTCACCGACCAATTTACGCATCCATCTCGAACAGGATTGGGTGGGTGATGCCCTGCTTTTCCGGGATGGCAAAAAGTACACCATTCGCTGGAGTACGGTTGCCAGCCCGCAGGAAGTCCAATCTGAACGCCGCAAACCCATCCGCTTTTTGTATCCCGACGATCAAACCCCATTCCCTCTCAAACCGGGCCATACCTGGGTCATTGTGGTGACCCCCCTCACCTCCGTCACAGAAAAATCCCCGGGAGACTGGCTGCTGCAGTTCGATCAGCCTCCTGGAGCAAAATAACTCCCCGCGAATTGCGCCCTGCTCAGCTCGTACAGCACTCAATTAAAAATCAATCCCTCGAAACTCTTGCCTGCTGCAAGAGCCTTGTAAAGGTCGGCTTAAACATATGATTCGAAAAACAAACTTTCTATTGATATTCCTCTTTCTGCTTTCTGCCTGCAGTACCGGTACTCCGACAGCGACACAACCAAAAGGGGACCCGGCAAATCCCGCACCAGTGAATCCGACAGCAACCCAGCAAAGTGGCGACCCGGCAAACCCGGCACCCACGACCCCTGCAACCGAAACAATATCCACGCCATCGCCAGCCTCCTCCTCAACTACTCAACCCCTTCCTGTTCCTACCTCCCTCGGGCCGGACCAGTTTCCTGAAGGCGTCAACCCGCTCACCGGTCAGCGCGTTCCGGATCCAGCCCAGCTCAGCTATCCCGCGCTGCTCCTTTCCATCTCACACTTTCCTCCTGCGGCACGTCCACAGGCCGGGTTTTCATTTACCCCGTTTGTTTATGAATACTACATCACCGAAGGCTCCACCCGCCATGTGGCTGTTTTCTATGGCGAAACTCCCAAACCCGAGATTCCATTGCATGGAGATTGTGAGATCCGAGCAGAGCCTTTGCCACAGACAGATCTGATCCTTGGCAACCGCGTTTGGGAGGATACAAACCGAAATGGCATACAGGATCCCGGCGAAGGTGGCATCGGTGGGATTTGTGTGAATCTTTTGGATTCGAGTGGAAAAATCCTGCAGCAGACCACGACCGACAGCAACGGCTATTACGGGTTCAACGTCGAAGCAGGCAGATATATTCTTGAGTTCCAAAAGCCCTCCTGGCTGGAGTTCGTTCAGAAAGATGCCGGGCAGGAGACGATGGACAGCGATGTGGATCCCGCCTCAGGCCGGACTGATCCGGTCGAGCTATCGACCTCTCCGGCTCTTTCCTGGGACGCGGGTCTGATCCCGTCTGCAAACGTGACTCCCACCCCTGATCCCTCCGTCAAGCTTCCCCCGGCGGAAGTGGGTCCCATTCGCTCCGGCCGCATCTTTTATAAATACCTGGGCGGGATGTATCCAAGCAGCTGCCTGATCTATGCCTCTGCCGACCCGGTGGTCCTGGCACAGATTCCCGGCTGCGCCACCGTTGCCCACACGATCAAGGGTGGAGGTGCCATGCTATCCCTGGAGCGCATGGCCAGGATCTCCGAGCAGAACAAAAAATTCCATTCCACCTTTAACTATGCGAGCAACCAGTTTTCAGAAATCCCTCCGGCGGGAGGAGTACCTGCTGTTGAATTGCAGGAATACTGGGCGCTCCTCAACCAGTCCAAATTTACCTATGATGCCGCCTCCGGGGCCTGGTGGCGCTACGTCGATGAGTCCAATCCGAACTCGGTCGGCGTCCTGCATCCCCTCGTGGACCGCCTCAATGGCCGGCAGGTGCAATTTGAAAACGTCATCCTGATGTTTGCAGAACACCAGGTCATCACACCCACCATTGTCGATATCAACCTGGCACCCGGCAACCAGGGGAATGCCTACCTCTTCCGTGATGGGCAGATGTACAAGATCAAATGGACAACCCTGGCCTCGGACTATGAGAAGAAGACCGGCAGAGCCAGGCCCATCCGCTTCATCAACCCGGACGGAACGCCCGCGGCTCTCAAGCCTGGCCATACCTGGGTCATTCTCTACTCCCTGCAGTCTTATCTCGAGGACTTAAAAAATGGCGTCTTCCGAGCGCGCTTCATAGCGCCGGAGGGGGCAAAGCAGAACTGATCCCATCGCGCCCTGTCGCGCAGATGAAGCGCCTGAATGATAGAATCTCCTGACGTTGGAGTGATCGTTGTGGCAGGAGACTGCTTCCGTGCACCCATCAAACGTGGGGCAGTCGTCAGGCGCGGCTCTCCTCGCAATGAGGGATGGCACGGTACAATAACGGTATGCGCCGTGCATATATACTGTGCCTCGCCCTCCTGGCTGCCTGCTCCGCCAGCCCGCAAGGAATTCCATCTACGGCCACACAAACACCGCAGCCTGCTTCTGTCACAGCAACAGCAGTTGTCCCTACTTACACTTCCACTTCAACTCCCCAATTTCATATCACTCCCATTCCATACGGGCCCGACCTGGAGGATTTTCCCTCGGATATGAATCCATTGACCGGGCGCGCAGTGCAGGATCCATCGCTGCTTGGCCTGCCGGCTGTGCTGGTGTCCATCAGCAACATGCCGTTCACAGCCCGGCCCCAGGCGGGACCCGGCTTTGCGCCCTGGGTATATGAGCTGTATATCGGCGAAGGGGCTACGCGTTTCATGAATGTTTTTTATGGCGAGTATCCGCGCTCGATCCCCAATATCCTTAGCGGGTGCGAGGTCAGGGAAGAGATCTTCCGTCCAGGCGGGGAATGGATCGGGAATCGTGTCTGGCTGGATGAAAACAAAAACGGGCGGCAGGATGCCTGGGAGGCCGGTGTGGGGGGCGTATGTATCCAGCTGATTGATGCCGAGAGCCACAAGATCCTGCAGGAAACGACCACCGACAGTAACGGCTACTATGCCTTCGACCGCCCGAATGGCAAAACCCTTCTGCAGTTTCAAATTTCTGACTCCTATAAATTCACCACCCCGGATGTGGGCGACGATGACCTGGATAGCGATGTCAACAGCCTGGGTCAAACACAGATCTTCCCGGCAGAATCCACCCAATCGTTTTGGGACGCGGGTCTCGTCCTTGCCGGCAGTGTGAGGCCCACTCCCAACCCGGTTGCGACTCCGACCCCCTGGTACATCCCCACCGAAGACTATGTCGGCCCGATCCGCTCGGGACGCCTGACCTACAATCAGATCGGCGGCATGTTCCCGAACAGCTGCCTCGTCTACGCCAGCGCGGCCTGGGATATCGGCGAGATGCTGGATGCCTGTCAGATCGTCTATGGGGTGGATAAGACCACGCCCAACAGCGCCCTGCTGCCCGTCAGGCGTTTGCGCGAGCTGGCAGAGGAAAATTTTAATCCGAAACAGCCTGTGAATTATTCGGGAAATTTATTTTCCGAGGATATTCCGGAAGGCGGAAAACCTGCCAGCGAGATCCACGTCTTTTACCACGCCTATACACAGTCGGCCTGGCAGTATGACCCGGTCTCCGAAACCTATCTGCGCTGGACCGACCTGGCCGACGGCACCGGAA
>JBLNAU010000208.1:0-4861 GCA_050259515.1 Syntrophothermus sp. | reverse complement strand
AATTCGACCAGTCCGGATCATCCCCAACCGGTACCGGCCGCGCCAGCCATGGACCAGATCCTCGCTCAGATCGGTCCGCTCCCGCGTCAGGCTCTCTTCCTGGGCATGGCCTCCGATGGCCTGCCGGTGATGCTAAACCTGTATGATCCGCATCCCGGGCCGATGCTTATCCTGGGGGATGCAGGTGCCGGGAAGACAACCTTCCTGCAATCTGTTGCACGCTCGCTGATCCTCACCCATGAGGAGAGCGATGTGCAATTCGGTGTCATAACCAGTCATCTGGAGGAGTGGGAAAAAGTGGGTGATACCGGCCATCGTGTCGGCGTCTTCGATGTTGCCCAGACCGGCGCCCAGGAGTTTATCCTTTCGCTGGCTTCCTGGGCCCATGCCAACAAGGACTCGCATCAATCGATCCTGATCCTGGTCGACGATCTCGAGCCTCTGGCAAAGCTGGAAATGGAAGCCTTGCAATATTTTCGCTGGCTGTTGCTGAGGGGGCCGGCTCGCCGGGTCTGGCCGATCATCACGGTAAATGCGGAGAGGTATGGGCAGGTGCTGGCCTGGATCGAAATCTTCCGTGCCCGGATCTTTGGACGCGTGGCAGATCCGCGAAATGCCCGTGCCCTCGGAGCGGACCCAGCGTCCGCCTTGGACCAGCTTGTTGCGGGTAGTCAATTCACCCTGCGCGAGAACGGGAAATGGCTCCGATTCTGGCTGCCCAGTTTCTAGCAACTCCACCCCTCTTGTGCTAAAATTAATCCTGTTGTTGCATGGATGAATGTGGTCCGACAATCAGAGGGAATTATTCGCTTCTTGGCACCTGGGTGTCTGTGATCGCTGTAGACATGCATATTGGATCCGTTTTGCCATGTGGAGTTGCTTCACTCCAATGGCCCACACTCAGGAGAAGAGTATTGCTATGGAAGCGAAACTATATGTAGGCAATCTGCCTTACAACACTGTGGATGCCGATTTGCAGGCATTGTTCTCGCAGGCAGGCACAGTTAAATCAGCCCAGGTGATCAAAGACCGCCAGAGCGGGCGCTCAAAGGGATTCGGCTTCGTTGAGATGTCCTCAGAAGAGGAAGCCCAGAGTGCCATCACGATGTTCCACGGTAAGGATTACAGTGGCCGACCGTTGACCGTCAATATTGCCCGCCCGAGGGAAGATCGTCCGGGTGGCGGAGGCGGAGGTGGCGGCGGTTACCGCAATAGTAGTGGCGGTGGACAACGCAGATCCGGCGGCGGAGACCGCGATCGCAGAAACAGCTACTAGATCGCCAGTGCCATAACCAGTATGTCTATTGAGCCAAATGGGCGGTGCCAACCATTTGGCTCAATTCATTTATGGTGGAATGAATACAAAGATGGATCAGAATTTTTGGATACGTGAATATCGGGATGAGGATTTCGACGCGGTAACCATCTTATGGAGAATTGCCCGCGAAAAGCTGCTGCCGGAGGGGGTGACCGATACGGGACATCATTTTTATGAGGACCAGGATTACTTCCGCAATCAGGTCCTGAAAAAGAATCGTGTGTGGGTGGTGGAGATCGATCGGCGTCCGGCAGCCTTCATGGCTATGGAAAACGAATTTATTGACCAGCTCTATATTCATCCCCGCTATCAACGCCGGGGGATCGGCACGGCATTGCTGGAATTTGCCAGGAGCAAGTCTCCCGATCATTTATGGCTGTATACACTTCAATCCAATGTAAATGCACGGGCCTTCTACGAAAAGAACGGTTTTATTGCTGAGAAATTTGGGTTTAGTCCTCCTCCTGAAAGTGAAGCCGATGTGGAGTACCATTGGCGAAAATCCTAACTCGGAAATTGGCAGTCATTAATCAAAGATGCGTCCCACTTACCTTGAAATCAATCTTCCCCAATTAAGAAAAAATCTGCAGGCAATTCGAGCCCACGTAGGCTCTGCCAAGGTCATGCCCATGATCAAGGCCAACGCCTACGGTCACGGCGTGGACGGTGTGGCACCGTTCCTCGAAATGGATGTGGATGCGTTCGGCGTCGCCCTTGTCGAGGAGGCCATCCATCTGCGAAGACTGGGGATCACCAAGCCGATCCTTGTGGCGGGGGGGACTTTGCCTGAGCAGGTGCCTCTCTTCCTCGAATACGACCTGATCCTCACGGCCTCCTCGCCTGAATTGCTCGCTGCTGCGGATGCCGCGGCGGAGTCGGCCCATAAAAAATTAACCGTCCACTTAAAGATCGACACGGGCATGGAGCGGGTGGGCGTTCATTACTACGAAGCCGAGCCGTTCCTGGAACAGTCGTTGAAATGTAAGAATGTTTTAATCGAAGGGGTTTATACTCACTTTGCGAATTCGGAGGAGCCAGACCTGGCACACGCCCGCCTGCAGCTGGAAAGGTTCCAGGATGTCCTGCGGTTTTATGAAAAGCGAAGCCTGCCGGTTCCCACCCGGCATATGGCAAATTCAGGCGCCGTCC
Organism: Syntrophothermus sp.; assembly: GCA_050259515.1. Lineage (GTDB taxonomy): Bacteria > Chloroflexota > Anaerolineae > Anaerolineales > Villigracilaceae > Defluviilinea. Next base: position 2,394 of record JBLNAU010000208.1, on the reverse strand, counting down.
TGCAATTCCCTGAAAGCCATATGGATATGGTGCGGCCCGGCCTGATGTTGTACGGCGTCTATCCGGTGAGTGTAGCCCACACAGTGGACATCGCTCCCGCTCTGCGCTGGAAGTCCCGTGTGGCCTTCTCGAAGGTCACATTACCCGGCCATCCCGTCAGTTATGGATCACTCTGGCAATCCGAAGTGGAGACCCGCATCGTCACTGTTCCCTGCGGGTATGCGGATGGATATTTCCGCCGAATGACCAACAGGGCGCATGTGCTGGTGAACGGGAAAAAATATCCGCAGGTGGGGCGGATCTGCATGGACCAGTTCATGGTCAATGTAGGCAACGCGGATGTGCGGGTTGGCGATGAAGTTGTCCTGCTGGGAGACGGCATCAGCGCCTACGATCTGGGCGTATGGACAGGCACGAATGAATATGAAGTACTCACAAATATCAACTCTCGCGTGCCAAGAATCTACCTGGGTGAGTGATGGTAGAATGGGGCAATTTTGTTTAGAGAACGCCGCATCATTTATTTAACTTTGAGATCTTATTTCAATGTGAAATTTCCTGAAAAGTTAAGTGATTAATCAGAAGTGCGGTAAGAGGTGATTTGTGAGAAATCTGGTTCAAAAATATGGTTCGATCTTTGCGGTCGCTGCAGTGATCGTTGTGCTGGATCAATGGACGAAATCGTGGGTGCGGATCAATCTTCCTTCCGGGGCCACCTGGCTGCCTGAATCCCTTCTCTGGCTGAGCCCATATGCGCGCATCGTGCACTGGTATAACACCGGTGCAGCGTTCGGTATGTTCAAGGATGCGAGTATGATCCTGACGATCCTGGCCTTTGTGGTGATCGGCGCGATCCTCTTTTATTATCCACAGGTCGAGAAGGATGACTGGCTGCTGCGTCTGGCACTGAGCATGCAATTGGGTGGCGCATTGGGCAACCTGGTGGACCGGTTAACGGTCGGTCACGTCACGGATTTTATTTCTGTTGGGAATTTTCCGGTCTTCAATATTGCGGATGCCAGCATTACGATCGGTGCGGTCCTGCTCTTTTTGAGCGTATGGTTCAGGGAACGTGCAGAAAAAAAGGCGGCGGACCAATCCGTCGACATCCCGGGTGAAACAACAGGTGAGTGATCGAGTTCTGAGCTTTCACTTTGAAAAGAAGACTCCTGAACGGCTCGACAAGTTTCTGGTGGAGCAGTTGCAGGAGTTTTCGCGTTCACGACTCCAGGGTCTGATCTCGGATGGATTTGTAGAGGTGGATGGCCGCCTTGCCAAAAAAGCGGGCCAGACGCTTGAAAGCGGATCCGTGGTCATGGTCCGGATTCCGCCCGCCGCCCCCACGGATCTGATCGCCGAGGATATTCCCCTGGATATCCTTTTCGAGAACGAGGATTTGATCGTGATCAACAAGCCGGCCGGCATGGTGGTCCACCCCGCCGTGGGCCATGCCAGCGGGACGCTGGTGAACGCCGTGCTTGGATATGATCCCGAGATAGAAGGGATCGGCGGCGAAGAGAGGCCGGGCGTCGTCCACCGGCTGGACAAGGAGACCTCGGGCGTGATCCTGCTTGCAAAAAACGAGCGCGCCCACCGCTGGCTGCAGGACCAGTTCCGTTTGCGGATGACCGAAAAGACATATCTCGCACTTGTCGATGGCAAGCCGCCCACCCCGTCCGGCCGCGTGGAGGCGTATATCGGGCGCGATCCCAGCCACCGTAAGCGGATGGCCATCGTCCCGGAAAGCCGCGGCCGTGAGGCCATCTCCGAATATAAAACCCTGGAAAGCTTCAGGTCCCATACGTTGCTTGAATTCCATCCCCTGACCGGTCGCACCCATCAGATCCGCCTGCATTGTGCATTTTTGGGTTGTCCCATCGTAGGCGATGAGATCTACGGACGGAAGAAGCCATCCATCCCAATGGACCGGCACTTCCTGCATGCCTGGCGCTTGAAAATCCTTCTGCCCGGCGAGAAAACTCCCATGTTTTTCGAGGCGCCTCTGCCCGAGGAATTGGAACAGGTCCTGCGATCTTTGCGCAATTTGGAATGAGATGACAAAGAGTTACCAGCCGGCGATTGGAAGCGATCCATAACGCACTTGACTCGGAGAATCATTGTTCAAATCCTTGCAAGGCTTAAACCTATTTGAGGAGTTACACATGGAACCCATTGACCTTCGTTCCGACACTGTTACCAAGCCCACGCCTGAGATGCGGGAAGCCATGGCTGAAGCTGAGGTCGGTGATGACGTTTTTCGCGATGACCCAACCGTCATCGCCTTGGAAAAGCTTGCAGCCGATAAAGTGGGTAAGGAAGCCGCCCTCTTTGTTCCATCTGGAACCATGGGCAACCTGATCGCCCTGCTGGTTCACTGCCATCGTGGGGAGGAGG
>JBLNAU010000207.1:0-3487 GCA_050259515.1 Syntrophothermus sp. | reverse complement strand
GGCACCCGATCAGATAGTGCTGGAGGCGTCCTGCCGGCATACACGTCTCACGCGCAAATTCCAGGTGATCAAGGAAATGATCGACAGCGGGAAGCTGGGAAAGATCTATCACATCCATCACAACCACCTCACCCGGGCGACCTTCATCGAATACAACCCAAACGGTGCCTGGGCGATGAACAAAAAACTTGCCGCGGGAGGTCCCTTTGCAGATGTGGGCGTGTACGATCTGTCGTTCCACCTGGGTCGGCTGGACGATGTGCCTCAACTGAAAGACCTGCGCAGTTTCAACCGCAATGATCTGCGCGATATGAGCAGGCTCGTGGAGTTCAGTGACGTGGAGCAGCACGGTGCAGCCTGGATGGAATTCGACACCGGTCTGACCTATTATTACGAGCGCGGCTCGGGCGTCCACATGGAAACGCAAAACGAGACCCGGCTCTATGGGACCAAGGGAGGCCTACGGTTCCAGTTCCCCACCTGGGATGCTCATCGGGTGGAATTTTTCCATCTCGAAAACGACGAGCCGCGCAAGGAGTCGTTCACCATCGATATGAGCGCTGCCCCGGACGATGGCCTGGCCCTGGCCCGGCACTTCCTCGACTGCCTGGATGGCACAGCCCAGCCGCTGATGACTGTCCAGCGCGCGGCAAAACACATGGATATTTTGTTCAGGATCCTGGAAGGGTAAACTTTAAGCTCGGGCGCCATTTTTGGACAAGAAAAGCTTCGCAGTCTTTCAGATTACACTCCTATCGGAATAAACGAAAAGGCGACCTATTCCAGGCCGCCTTTTGATCTATTCGGTGATCGCCTTGAAGGCAGACCTGCGACTCCAGCCGCGTTGGAAAACCATGTTCGCCCATAGCGCGCCCATGTTATCCACCAGGTGGATCCGGTCATTGTCCCCCACCCAAACGGGAGTCACGCCTGTCTCCCCGATTAGCCTGTGGGTATCCATTCGCGTTTCCCCGTCCGGGCCGGAATAGAACATGTCGGCTGTTTGACCGGCGATGACCGGGTTGGCAAACACTTCCCATCCCAGGGAGTTGAATGCCCGGTAGATCTTCGCTTCCGGAGCTGCGTAGACCAGAGCCTGCAAGTTATTGATCACAGGACCGGAAAAGTTATTGGTCGCATCGATCAGAACTTTTCCGTTCAAATCCATCGCGTTGGCCTGTGCAATCTCAGGAACAGTTTTCCAGGGCACGGAGAATAGAATCACGTCGCTTGCGCGGATCGCTGTGGCGACCTCCGTGGCATTCGCACCGGGAGCCAGTTGGAGAGCAGAAACGGTTTTCGGGCTGTGAGCATCCCGCACACCAAACCGGATCTCATGCCCGGCCTGGATCCATTTGCCTGCCAGTGTCCTGCCGATATTGCCTGCACCAAGAACTGCAATTCTCATGCGACCTCCTCGCTAATGCATGTGACTTGCCGAACCAAAAGCGTGCTCATAAACCAGCATGGCATAGTATTTCCATGTGAAGGGAGCATTGTACTCATGCGTGGCTTGGCTGCCCTGGTGAGTGGTTTTATTTTTCAGGTTGGCGTCCAGAAACGCAAGCATCTGGGACCACGCTTCGCCCTGGGCTCCGCCTGCCTGGATCCCCTGGGCGTCATGGACAAAGGCATGCGGCTGTCCATCGTAGATCTTGATTTCGTGAGGCACCCCGGCTTGAGACAGCGCCGCGTCAAAGGCCTTCACCTCCTCGACCGGAATGGACTGGTCCGCACCGCCGAAGATGCCCAACACGGGACCCGGCAAGGTCTTCAGAACCGCGGGATCCGTCTCTGGTGAGCCGTAGAAAATCACCGTGGCAGCCAGCTGATCGTTATGCAGGCTGTAAACCAGGGACGCCCGGCCTCCATAACAAAAGCCAGCCGTGGCAATCCGGTTGGGGTCCACATCTGGCTGGGATGTGAGCCAGGCATACACCGAATCAAGATCGGCATTGATATTTTCCGGTTTGGTGGTGATGACCTGGTAGATCGCACGCGGGATCCAGGAGGTGGTGGAGCCGCGGAAAGTGTCCGGAGCGACGACAAGGTAACCTTCCTTCACCAACAGATCCGCCTTGCTGACGATCGATTCATTCAACCCGAAGAACTCATGGATCATGATCACCGCCGGGAAGGGTCCCCTCCCCTCTGGCTTCGCCACATACGCACGGACATCCGGTCCGCCGTTCGCGCCGGGGAGGGTCGTGTTGGTGACACGATCGAGCCGGTTGCCGCCGATGGCAACGTCCACCAGGACCGAGCCAGCCAGGAAGACAACGAACCCGGCCAGCAAAATCAAAAGACCAAGCAAAACCCGTTTAAGTATCTTCATCGCATCCTCCGCAGTCAGGATGCGATGATCCGGTTCGGTTTTACTTGCAATTTCTATCAGCCTTTGACGGTGTTATGGGCGCTGCCTTATTTGAGCCCCTTGATGGCCCAGGTCCTTGCGACCAGCGGGATGGATCCATCGATGGCAAAGGGTAAACTGTTCAAGAGTCTCTCCCGAAGCTGAGCACGGCGCTCCTCCGGTAGCGACATGGCATATCCGGGCGCCGATCCCTGGCCGCCCAGAAAAGGCATCCAGAAATCATCGAAATCCTTGAAGTCGGTGGAGATATCGATCGGGCGCGTTTCCATGTGGCGGATGCCCGCATTCTGGAATAATTCTGTCAGCCCGCCGGGGCTGCACGATGGAAAACGTCTCCCCTCATCCAGTTCATAAGCGGCCGGGTCGATCGCCGCTGCAGCATTCCAGAAATGGCGCATGAACTGCATCTTCCCGGCGTAATCCCAGACATACAAAGCAACGGTGCCATTCCTGCGGACGGCTCTGGCCATCTCTGCCACCATTTGACCCGGCTGCGGAACAAAGTTCAACACCAGGCCCGAGACGGCCACATCATAGGTTTCGGATTCCACCGGCAATGCCTGGGCATCGCCGGTCACAAATTCTGCGTTGGGATGTCTTACTCTTCCCTGAGCCGTTTCGACAAACTGCTTAGAGCGATCCACCCCTTTTACTTTTTTCGGTTTTGCCAGGTTGAGAATCGTTTGGCTCAGCGCACCGGTGCCGCACCCTACATCCAGCCATTGACGGTCTTCGGGGATCGCCAGCCAGCGGATGAATTCCTTCGCCACCATCCGGCTCCAGCGGCCGACATACTGCTCGTACGAATCCCCGCTGGCCCAAACATCATGACGTGCCTGATCTGTACTCATAAAAGCAATTCCTTAGCGATAAGATTTATGCCATTATAACGAAGGAAAGAAAAATTGCTCCCTGAGAAAACCCGCCGTCCTGAAAGGCCGCGAAGCCGTGGACGGCGGCTAGAACTTACCTTTGGTAAGGGATAAATATTTTATGGCTGCCAGGATGGAGCCATCCACCACCAGTCGAGAGGGATGTTGGGAACGGTAAGCATATGCTTCTCCATGGTGGAGAGATCAATCATAAACAAATGCCGTCCGGTTGCATCGCTGT
>JBLNAU010000206.1:0-4164 GCA_050259515.1 Syntrophothermus sp. | reverse complement strand
ATCTATTCCATGCAATCAGTTCACCAGCCGGGGGACATCTGAACGAGGATGGGTTATATTGAATGGGATCCCCTGGCAATTTATTTGGTCCTGGTCGAGGAATTCAAATGAAAAAATATCTCCCATTTTTATTGATTGTTATGCTTCTCGTATACGCCTGTGCCCCAGTCCCTGCAGTTATGCCGACGAAAATCCCCACATCCAGCGCGGAGCCAACCCGGACGAGCACATCGATAGCCATCACTCCCCTCGCATCTGCATGGGCGCCGGGAAACTCCACGGCTGCTCCGACGGAGGATATCCCGGGCTCTCATTCGGTAGCTTTCAAGACACCCGATGGCGCAACGATTACAGGCGAGTTGTACGGATCGGGCAAAACGGCCGTGATCTTTTCAATGATGGGAAACTGCAAGCCTGGATGGAGGGCACTTGCTCAATTGACTGCTGCACAGGGGCTGATGGCCTTGACCTATCCGTGGCGGGATTGCGGCCCTGCAGGCCCGGTCAGTGAAGAGCAATTGGTGAAAAACTTTGTTAATGACGCCCGGGGCGCGATCAATTTTGTAAAAGACCAGGGGGCCGAGAGGGTTATTCTTGCCGGAGCCAGTCTCGGTGGAATTGCATCCGCGAAACTGGCAGTAGAATCCGGGGCGAGCGGGTTGATCGTTTTTGCTTCGCCGCCGAAGATTCCCGATCATGATTTCAAAATCGAGGCGGCAGACCTCAATACCGGCATTCCCAAATTGTTTCTTACAGCGGAAAATGATTCGGTTGTTCCAGCCGGTGAGTCACGGCAGCTTTTTGAGATGGCCTCCAAGCCCAAAGAGTGGCAGACATATCCCGGTACAGCCCATGGGACTGATTTGTTCACAAGCGAATATGGAAAGGATGCACAGGAGCGGATTCTGGAGTTTATCCTGCAGGTGGCAGGGACACCTTGATGCTGGCGGTTATTCCTTCTCGGTCAGATAATGAAGCAGGACCAGCCCGAGGCCGAGAAAAAGCGGGACGAGGCCTCCCAGCATCCACGGTCCGAGATGGAGCGGATAGCTGTCCGCTGCGGAAAAACCGATCGGGTAGAGGCCGAGAGTGAGTGCCAGGCCAAGCGCGCCGATCACGATCCCCCAACGCAAAAGAGGCTTGCGGTTTGCGGGTTCCGGGCGGGTGAGTCCCTTCTCGGCCAGTGCGATCGTTTCCCTGTAATTGAGATAGCGCAGGAGGGCGATGAAGCCAAAAAAGATGGCCAGGATGCCAGCCAGACCAAGGCACAGAAGCAGGGCATTCATAATTTCTCCAAAACAAAAAGCGGATGAGATTGTATTGTATCAGTCTCATCCGCTTCACTCGACGCCTGGGCCGGATCGTTGGGATTTACTCTCCCGAAGTCTTCACGGTGATGTTTCCGCTTTTCGTGGAGGCACTTAACTCGCTGCCGCCGCCATTGACCGTGCCCGTCTGGCGTCCGGCCTCCTGCTCGCCGGTCAGGGTCATGGTGATGGGAACATCAGAACGGACTTTTCCGAAATCGGTTTTGAAATCTACATTAAGAGCCGTGTCGGCCGGGAGGGTTAGCTCGATATCTCCAAAGTCCGAATGAACGGTATGCGGACCTTCTCCCAGAGAGCCCTGGAAATCAACGGTACCGCTTTTTGTGTTGAGCTGGAGGGTCGCATTTTCAGAATTTGTGACGTTGATATTGCCGAACCCCGTATTTGCCGTGATCGGTCCCTGGGCGCCGTCCACAGTGATGGAACCGCTGTTGGTCTGCAGGTCGTATGATTTGGCAACCACTTTTTGAATGTTGATATCGCCGAAGTCGTTCTTGAGGAGCAAGGCTCCATCGACATTTACGGACGTAATTTCCAGCGTTCCACTCTTGGTGGATACGGTCAAGGTGCCGGCTGCACCGTTGTCGAAGTTTACATTCCCAAAATCCGAGACAAGCTGCATGTCCTGTGTGGCACGGACATTTTTGAGGTCCAGTTTGCCGCTGTTGGATTCGGCTGTGACCTGTGCGCCGCTGATCTGGCTCATGGAAACGGCTCCAAAGTCTGCGTGCAGGGTCACATTCCCTTTGCCTGCGCTGACCGACGTCACGTCTATGCCACCGCTGTTCGTTTTGGCATCCAGAGCGCCGTCCACCTGTTCGACATTAATATCTCCAAAGCTGTTGACAATGGCAACCTGTCCATTGACGCCCGTGACATCGACCTTGCCGCTGCTGCCCTGGATATCCACGCTGGTCTGCGTGGGAACGGTCACAATGAAATCCACAGTGTTGACGTTATTGCTGAAATTCATGGACTTGGGCAGCTGATAGGTGAGCGTTATGCTATTGCCCGTCTGTTGAACGCTGTATTCGACGGTTTTCACTTCCGCATCTGCCCGGGATTGGGAGGAGTCGTAGGCTGTTTTGATGGCCTTGACCTGCACGCTGTCCACATCCCCGCCTGTGACGCTAACGCCGCCCGCCTCATCAACCACTTTCAACGTGAGCGGCTTTCCCGGGTCCACCTTGAGCGTCTTGCTTTCCTCCACCAGGGAGGAGATATTGCGCCGGTCGAATGGGTTATTGCTCGTAAAGCCGTTATTCGCGGTGAAGAAGATCACCGCGCCAATGCCCATGCATACCAGCGCGAGTGCTACAATCAAGAGAGCGATTATTACCGGTCGTTTCATTTTGAATTCTCCATGTTTTGTTCTCACTTTGTTTGACCGGCGATCTTCAAAAAAGTTTCAGCTGCACGCCGGGCCACCAACCATCGGCTACCGTCCACGGCGTGTCTGAAACTTTTATCGATTTTTGCTGTCTAAGCCATTAGAGAATACATGCCGGATCATGAACAGTCACTCGTCCAACGAGCGCAGAAGGGCGATCAGGATGCCTTCGCCAGGCTGGTGGATGAACATCAAACCTACGTCTATAACCTTGCCCTGCGGGTTCTCAAGGACGAGAACGAAGCGCTGGATCTGACACAGGAGACCTTTGTGCGCGCCTGGACGGCTCTACCCAATTTTCGCGGGCAGTCCCGGTTTCGAACCTGGCTGTACCGCATTACAACCAATCTTTGCTATAACCGTCTGCCCGGTCTGCGCCGTTCATTGAACGATCTGGGCGATGATGTGCTGGACGAGGTTCCGGAAGCCCATTTCAACCCCCCGGCCCATGCATTCGATATGGATGAAACAAGAGCTTATTTGCATAAAGCAATCGATGAGCTTGACTCTCATTACAAAGTGTTGGTCACACTGCGTTATCAAAACGAGCTTTCCTATGAGGAAATTGCAGCCACGCTCAACCTGCCGCTGGGGACAGTCAAAACCGGCATTTACCGCGCCAAGGAACAGCTCCGCAAGTCGCTTGCTCATCTGGAGGAACCATGGATAGACGCCTGAAGGAGGACGCGCTGATCGAAGGTGCGTTGAAATCCCAGCCTCTTACACTGATGCCGCGCAGTATTACAACGGACGTTATGAGACAGATCCAAACGCCTGAAGCCAGGCGTCCGGCCATTCTTACCTGGAGCGATCTTGGGCTGGGTTTTGTCTTTGCTGCCTGTATGGTTGCGATCTGGTTTGCCCTGGCCAATCTGCCTCCCATTCTGGTGGCAAAACTGCGCATTGAGGGCATCCTGTTTTACCAGCATTTCCTGGTGAACTCCCGTTGGCTGGTCCCGGCGCTGTTCTTTGGAATGGCAGCCCTGCTGGCGGCGATCACCCTTCCCTCTTTACTTAAAATGATCGCAGGTCGCAGACGCCAGGCTGACTGATTCATAAAAACGCCGCATGAGCCGCGGCGTTTTTCGTTTCCATTTTGCCTGTTGCCTTGCGAATGGCATCGGGACAAAAGCTGTCGTGAAACTGGTGCTTCATAAATTCATCCCGCAGCTGCACTGCGGGATGAATATTCTAGTCTGGCTTTTCAAGGATGTGGGTGACTGCCGTGGATGCGGGGCCTCCCAGGGACTGGATCAGCGCCACTTTTGCGTCCGGGACCTGATTCGCTTCTGCCTGGCCCCGGAGCTGGTTCACTGCGTCGACGGCCTGGTACACGCCTGCCGCTCCTCCGGGGAAACCGCGCGCCTTCATCCCGCCCATGGTGGCGGATGGAATTTTCCCTTTCAATCCGATGTCCCCCTCTGCCGCGAGCTTCCAGCCCTGCCC
>JBLNAU010000205.1:0-3073 GCA_050259515.1 Syntrophothermus sp. | reverse complement strand
CGGTCCAGTGGACCAGCCATGGAATGTACGCGAAGTGACTGTGTTCGACCCGGATGGATATAAACTGGTGTTTTCGATGCCCATCAATTTCGATCTGTCGTTCGATGAAGTGATCGAGCGTGTCAAAAATGAAGAGCGTCCATAAAATCGAAGGAGCCAGCAGGTAGGCCTGCTGGCTCCTTTCTTTGGAAGGCAGTCGAGCGCCTAACTGCTCGCACCGCTGTATTGTTTCAGGCCACGCTTCCAGACCTGGGATGCGATCAGGAGGCCAATCCCTGCCACGGCAAGGAAGAGCAGAATTTTGGCGAGGGTGAGCTCGCCCCGCAGCGCCTGCAGGGGGACAGTCGTGGCAACGGCGATCGGGATGATGAAAGTGATGATGATCTGCAGCCAGGCAGGGTACACGGTCACTGGATAGCGACCGGCGTCGAACAGAGCCTGCAGGATGGTAACGTTGTTGTCGAACTTGGTGAACCAGAAGGTCAGGGCGATGAGCACGATCCACAGGCTGTAGATAACAACCGCCCCCGAGAAGGTGAGCAGGACAAACGCCAGGATGTCGAGTGGCGTGGTGGTGCCTCCGGACAGGTTTACGCCAACCACGATCAGGACAATTGCAAGGATCAAGTCCCAGGCTCTCCAGACGGTGATGCGTGAGAATGTGACCAGGAACATGCTGCTCACCGGCTGAAGCAGGTTGTAGTCCATCGAACCATCACGGATGCTCTGATTGAACTTTTCCGTGTTGGGCCAGATGATGGCGGCCATCATGGTATGGACCAGGCGGAACACCCCGAGCAGGGCAATCAATTCTCCGAATCCCCAGCCGGCAATGGTCTCTGTGTTGCTGAAAATGATGTTAAGACTCAACAGCTCCCAGCCAAGCCACATCAGGTTGAGCAGGATGTTCACAATCGTGTCGGCGCGATAGGCCAGCGACATTTGCACATTCACTTTCAAAAATGCAGAGAGAAGCTTGAGAGTGTGCTTCATGTCAAGCGCCCACAGCCGAGTAGCGTTTCACACCATTGCGCCAGATCAAATTGAAGGCGACGATGGATGCAACCAGCCAGACGACCCCGGAAGTAAATCCCTGCACGATCTGGGCCGGCGAAAGGTTACCCAGGATCAGCTCCACCGGAAAGTAGATCAATAACTGGAACGGCAAATACCGGGCGATCTCCTGGATCACAGGGGGCATCAGGCTCAACGGCACAAATTGACCGGAGAACAGCAACACCAGCGCGTAATAGAATTCATGAATGGAATAGACGCGCGTGGTCCAGAAGGCCAGGGCAGTGATCGAGGCGGAGAGTAAAAAGCCAATAAAGAAGCCCAGGATCATGGCAGGGATGGCAAGCAGTATCTGGGCTGTTGTCACACTGCTAAAATCCGGCTTGTAAAGAAAATAGAGAACGATCCAAATGGGAATAAAGCCCATGATGGTCAGGGTTTTGAAGGCAATGTTGTTGACCAGTGCATTGGTCAGCATGGGATGAATCGGCCGCACGAGCTCACCGGAAAGGCTGCCATCCTGGATCTTGTAGGCAAAGGTGTGGATGACGATGTTGCTGGTGATCTGGTCCACGATCAACAAAGTTAAGTAGTAGGTGGTGAAGTCGTTGACGGTCAGACCGTTGACGCTGCCTTTGCTGCTCGCAATGCTTGTCCACACCGCCAGATAGATGATGGGGGAGACCAGCCAGTAAAGCAGGTACATGATCAGGTTGGCACGGTACTGCCACTGTTCGGCCCAGTTCACCTGCCAGAGACGCCGGAAGATATTGAACATATAAAATCCTTATGGAGTCAGGCGGCTTGCAGCTTGACTCTTCACGAGCGAGCTCCTGGATTCCATACTACTGATTGAACGCCTGCTCGATCACATCTTCGATGGGGGGATCGGTGATGGTGATGTCATGGATAGGAAGATCGGCTAAAAGTCCGGAGGTGACGCGGGTGACATCCTCTGCCTTGACCTGGATGTATTCCTTTTCCCAGTCCTCCTCATTCCGGACGGGGGTGCCATATTTGGCGAGATCATGCGAATTTGACTCCGCCAGCCGGACTCCGATCAGCTTGAACGGGGCGATCTTGTGGGTGAGCTCGGAGATGCCGCCGTCATATTTGAGCTGTCCATGATGGATAATGATGATCCGCTCGCACAAGGCTGTCACATCGGCCATATAGTGGCTGGTGAGCAGGATGGTCGCGCCGGTGCGCCGGTTGTATTCGCGCAGAAACTCCCGGATGCGTGCCTGGCCGCTGATGTCGAGCCCGATCGTTGGCTCGTCGAGGAACAACACCTTGGGACGGTGGAGCAAGCCCGCGGCGATCTCACACTTCATCCGCTCACCAAGCGATAGATTTCGCACAGGCTTTTTCATCAAGGGAGCGAGCTCAAGCATTTCATCCAGCTCCCGATAGGTAGCCTTGTATTCATCTTCCGGGATGCGGTAGATGGCCTGATTGAGCAGAAATGAATCTGCAGCGGGGATATCCCAGGAGAGACGGTTGCGCTGTCCCATCACGAGGGTCATCGAGCGCAGATATTCTGGCTTCAGTTCCCAGGGCGTGAAACCCAGCACATGGGCCATTCCACCGGTCGGGTGGAGCAGACCGGAAAGCATCTTGAGCGTGGTTGTTTTGCCTGCACCGTTGGGGCCCAGAAAGCCAACCACCTCGCCCCGTGAAATCCTGAAGTCAACCTTTTGAACTGCCTTTACATCCTTGTATTTCCGTTTGAAAAAACTTCCCACGGCGGCGCCAAATCCACCTTCACGTTCCGGCACCTGATAGGTCTTGCTTAAATTTTCCACACTAATGGTTTCAGGGGACATAAAAATCGCTCCTCCGGAAGGAACGATTTTATCATTTGTAGAACAAAGGTGCTAGACTTTAAGGGGAAATTCCTTATTGAGACAGCTCAGGCAGCGTTGGGCTGAACAGCCAGGCATCGAAGAACGCTTTTAGATCCTGGTCGCTTACCTCCTCTGCCACAGAAATAAACTGGTCTGTCCCGGCATTCCCATACTTATATTTTTCTGCGTAGGTCTGCAGGATCTTGAAAAAG
>JBLNAU010000204.1:0-4173 GCA_050259515.1 Syntrophothermus sp. | reverse complement strand
GACCGATTGGCATGAGTCTGGAGGAAATCTTTCTCGAACTCACCCGGGACACAACAGCTGGCAAAAAAACAGTTTGAGGAAAAATGCGTAATATCTGGACAATTGCCAAACGGGAATACGACCATTACTTTATCAGCCCCATCGCATATGTGGTGGCGTTCATGATCCTGCTTACTACCGGGATCATTTTTGCCGTCAACTTGTACTACTATATTCAGAACGACTTTCAATCGTTTGGAGCCATACCCGATCTTTCGCCGGTGACGGGAAGTTTTGGATTTTTACTGGTCCTGACCATCCCTGCCCTTACCATGCGTCTGATCGCCGATGAGGCCCGGATGGGAACCCTTGAGTTGATGCTCACCGCTCCGGTTCGGGACTTCGAACTGGTGGCTGGGAAATGGCTGGGCGGTTTTCTCTTCATTCTGTCGGTGCTGGCTGTGACGCTGATCTACCCGATCATCCTGAACGGGATCGCGTTCGGAAAAGTCACCATTCTGCCTCCACTCGTCACACCGGGCATCGACCGCATGTTGATGCTCTCTGCCTATATGGGCGTGATCCTTGCCGCGGCGGCCTTCCTGGCGCTAGGTGTGGGGATATCGGCCATCTTTACCAACCAGATCGCTGCCTTCTTTGTCACACTCAGCACCTTCGTGGTCCTTTGGTGGCTGATCGGGTTTCCGGCAAATGTTTTGCAACCGGGTGGGCCCCAGCACCTGTTCCAGTTCCTGGATATGAAGACCCATTTTTACAATGCCTTTGGTGCCGGGAATATCGCCGTATCAGACCTGTTCTACTTCTTGAGCCTGACCGCATTGGGTCTGTTCATGGGCACGACCGCTGTTGAAGTCCGGAGATGGCGTTAATGGCAACCAAGGCACAATCAAGGAACTATTCCTTTGTGATGCTGATCGTTGCCCTGATTGGTGTCGTCGCGGCCCTGCTGCTTGGGATTGTGCGCGGTCTTGTGGCCATGCAGGTATTCACCATTGCCAATGTTCAGAATCTCAACCAGTCCATCCTGATCGGTGTCGGGGTGGCCATCCTGAGCGTTGCAACGTACACGATCCTGGAACCCGAGCGTGTGCGCCGCTTCATTACAGGCCGCCAGGCACGTTATGGCAGTAATGCGGTCATCATGTCGATTGCCTTCCTGTTCATTATTGGGCTGCTCTACGTGATGCTGACAGATCCGCGGTTTGATCTGGATAAGAGTGTGGATCTGACGGAGAACAAAACCAATACCCTGGCCCCTGAGACCCTGGCAGCTTTAAAATCGCTTCCTGAAAAAGTGACGGCCACGGCATTCTTCTCCCAGGCCAGCGACCCCACGACGGCCACCGAACTGCTTAATAAGATCAAAAACAACAGCGGTGGGAAATTCGATTTCAAATTTGTCAACCCCGACCTGGACCCGCAGGCAGCCATCCAGGCAGGGATCACCGGCGATGGGAAGATCCTTTTGCAAATGGGGAATAAAAGCGCGATCGTCGCCTTCGCCAGCGAAGAGGAAATCGTGAAAGGCCTTCTCCGTCTCCTGAACCCGGAGAATAGCGCGATCTATTTCCTTACCGGTCATGGTGAGCGCGACACCCAGCAGAGCGGCAATACATCCATGACCCGCGCGGTAAGCACCCTGGAAAACAAGAATTACTCGGTAAAAACTTTGAACCTTCTGGTGGAAAATCAGATACCGAAGGATGCCCGCGTGATCGTGATCGCCGGTCCGATGAAACCTGTTTCCCAGGCAGAAGTGGATCTGCTCAAAAAATTCCTGGATAGCGGCGGCTCACTTTTTATCATGGAGGATCCCACTGCCGTAACAAACTTTGGAAAGGAAAGCGATCCACTGGCCGACCTCCTCTCCCGGGACTGGGGGATTACCCTCAACAATGATATTGTGATCGATCTGAACAGCCCGCAGCCGACCACTGCTGCGTCTGCCTATTATGAAACCAGCCACCCGATCACAGTAAGTATGAACAACCTAGCTTCGTTTTACCCATTCACCCGCAGCATCAGCACGGCAGATCCGAAGGAAGGCTTAACGCTCACCCAGCTCGTGAAGACGAACGAGCGATCCTGGGGCGAAACTGACTTTGCCAGCCTTACCGGCGGTGGACAGGTTGGGCTGAACGACAATGAGGTGGTCGGTCCCCTGACGATTTCTGTGGCAGGCGAGAATACAACAACCAAGGGACGCGTGGTGGTGTTTGGCACATCCGAGTTTGCCGTGGACCAGATCTTCGACCGCTATGGAAATGGAGATATGTTCGTGAACTCTGTGGATTGGCTGGCCGAGAAGGAAAATCTGGCCAGTATCACGCCCAAGAGCACAACCGAGCGAAGGTTTAATCCGCCTTCCCAGTTATATTGGGTGCTCATCCTGCTGACCTCCATATTCATCATCCCGGGGCTGATCCTCCTGGGCGGGGTATCCACCTGGCTGGCGCGCAGGCGACAGGGATGATGTATGATTCGCCGTCCCACTGTTGTCTACATCATAGTTCTGCTGGTGGTTATCAGCGCTTATTTAACATTAAGGATGCGTGGAAAACCAGCAGAAAAGAGTGAGGCAACACCCCAGGCCTCGGCCGAAGTCAGCTATCTGTTTGCCCCGGAGGAAGGCTCGCCTTCCAGTATCTTCATCCAGGCAAAATCCGGGGAGACCGTGGAACTGGCACGTAACGCAGAAAATGCCTGGGCCTTGAAACAACCCGTGGAGGCTGCAGCAGAGCAGGCTGGCTCGGAAGCGGCAGCCAGTCAGGTTACAACGATGCGAATCCTTGAGCAAGTCCCGAATATAGACCCGGGAGCGGTGGGGCTCAAGGATCCAGACTATATTTTGAAGGTAAAATTCACCACCGGCATGGAACGAACAGTACGTATAGGTGTTGTCACTCCAACAGAAAGCGGATATTATGTTCAGGCTGCGGGAAGTGGTGAGGTTCAGATCGTGAGCAAAAGCTCGGTGGATGCGCTCCTCCGTTTGCTGGCCACCCCTCCCTACCGGGAGACACCCACTCCCGCCCCTGACCTGCTGGGAACCGGTACGGCTTCCCCGGGTTTGACCGCACCCCCCTAGATTGACGTAACGTTTTCGTCCCCTGAGCGTCTATGAAAGAGCAATAAAACAGACTTGAAATTCACTTAAAAAAAGTGTATTCTGAATACAAAAGAAAAATGGATAAATACGCGAATGGATGTAGATAAGATACTGATGGTTGATGAAGAAGAAGAATATTCAGCGCTTGCCCGGTTGATTGAGTTGGGCCGGCAAAAGGGGTATATCACGCTGGATGACATCCTGCACTTCTTCCCGGAAGCCGAGCAGGATGTGGAACAACTGGAGGAAGCCTTTTCCGCCCTCCTGAGCGCGGGCATCCCATTTGTGGAAGATACCACAACTGCAGAGCCCACCGAGGATGAGCTGGTTGCTGTGGAAGCAACGGAGGCCGAACCCGAGATTGATATTTCGCTTGACGATTACCTGGCAAATATTGACACGGACGACACGATCGGTCTATATCTGAAGGAGGTCAGCCGAGTCCCATTATTGACTGCCGACGAGGAAGTAAAACTCGCCCAGCGTATTGAGCGCGGTCGAATGTCACGTGAAGAGCTGGCGAAAGGTAACGCCAGCCCGCGTCGTCGCACCGAGCTGCGGAAATTGATCGAAGACGGCTGGGCCGCCCGCGAGCACCTGATCACAGCCAACTCCCGCCTCGTGATTTCTGTCGCAAAGAAATATATGGGACGCGGCGTCCCCTTCCTCGACTTGATCCAGGAAGGCAACATCGGCCTGATCCGTGCCACCAAGAAGTTCGACTATCGCCGTGGTCATAAATTTTCAACCTATGCCACCTGGTGGATCCGTCAGGCTGTGACGCGTGCCATTGCCGACCAGGGACGCACGATCCGTGTCCCGGTCCACATGGGAGATCAGATCAACAAACTGCTGCGCGTCCAGCACCAGCTGACCCAGCGCCTGGGACGCGAGCCAAGTGTGGAAGAGCTTGCAGAAGCCCTGGATGTGCCACCCAAGAAAGTGGAAAACATGATCCAGGTGGCGCGCCGGCCGCTTTCCCTGGAAACACCGACCGACGATGAAGAGGATTCGGTGCTGGGCGATTTCATTGAGGACGATGAAGCACCCCCGCCGGATGATAC
>JBLNAU010000203.1:0-7618 GCA_050259515.1 Syntrophothermus sp. | reverse complement strand
GAGCGCGCCGTCGAATTTCTCGAGCGGGCGGCCGACCAGTCCATGCGCCTGAGTGCCTATCGCGAGGCACTCTCCGCATCCGAGCGGGCGCTGGCCATTCTGGCGGCTTCTGAAGACACAAACCCTGCCATGCGTGCCCGCCTGCTCCTGACCATCGGATCGGCAAACCTGTGGCTTACCGACCACGCGGCCGCCACGGCCCGCTTCGAGGAATGTATCGCTCTTGCAAGGACCCTCCATGACCGCGGCCTCGAGGCCAAGGCACTCTCCCGCCTGGGGCGCATCGGGTTGGAACAGGCAAAATACCAGCAGTCGAAGAAGCGCCTGCAGGAGAGCCTGGCGATCGCCCAGGAGCTTAATGATATGGACGGGATCGCCTACTGCCTGGCCCACCTCGGTTATGTCAGCCACTATGAAGGGGATTATGCCGGGGCTCAGAAGTATGCTGATGAGAGTTATGAATTCGCCCGCCAGACAGGCGATGCGATTGCCCAGGCATTTTCCTTGAACATCATGGCGATGGTCAGCGTAAACAGCCATCAATTTGAACAAGCCCACGAGTACCATCTCCAGGCCATCGAGATCTGCCGGAATGCCGGGGACCGTTATGGTCTGGCGCGTGCCTATGGCAACCTCAGCGAGCTTCTCCGCATTCAGAAGCACTATACAGAGGCCCGACTGTATACCCTGGAGGCCATCAAGCTGGCGCGTGAATTCGGCAATCGTTATGTTCTGCCGATCATGCTGATCAATCTTTTATATTCCCAGGTGGGGTTGGGTGAGAGCCGCGATGCCTATGCCTCGCTGCGCGAAGCACTGCAGTTGAATGTGGAGGGCAGCTCAACCTCCTGGATCCTGTTCTCCCTGGTCGGATATGCGGATATTTTGCTTGCTGAAGATCGCCGTGAGCGCGCGCTTGAAATCCTGGGCCTGTGTGCCAATCACCCCGAGATCAACAGTGACACGCATCGGGATATTGAGCTGCTCCTGGAGGACCTGCGCAAGGTTCGTTCAGACGATATTGAATCGGGCCTGGAACGCGGCCGGTCCCTGGATCTCAGCAAGACGGTTGTCGCGGCCCTGGGTGGTTAGTCGTTCACCACTTCCGCCAACAGCCCGAGCTCTGTCAGCGCCTCCAGTACTTTTTGGATGGCTCCGCTTTTGACGATCACGGTCGTTGGGCTTAATACTTCCCCCAAAAATTTTGAAGCTTTGGATTTACGCATTTCTTCCAGGACCTCGGGTTTGCTGACCTTGAGGATGACTTGTGTCTGCACCCGTGCTTCGGTTCCGTTAACTTCCCAGCGTTTGAGGGCTTTCACAAGCGAGGGCGGGATGCCTGCATCTGCATGCCGGGAGAGCAAGGCAAGCAGGTGTTCCACTTTCAATCCCTGCTCCCTGGCTTTGGCCAGCGATCCGGTGGAGATACGATAACGATACACATCCTCCCTGGGCGGGTCCCATTCACAGAAGCGTGAGACCTGGTAGCGCACCACGCGGGGCGCCAGCCTTGGGATGGAGATCACCCCCTGGGACGATATGTGCAGCTTCTGATTTTCATTCGCCGGGGTAGAGGATTGCCCATTGGAAATTTTGAAGGCTGTTGGTTCTGTGGCCCTTTCCGCAATGGACAGGTCCACCTGCCCGAGCCAGGGAAGGATATTTGTGAGGAAGTATTTGATCAGCGCGCCATCCACCTGGTCCCAGGAGGCAAAGCCGCGCAGGTACTGTCCGTCCGATCTTCGCTTGATGAACCACGAGTCGTAGTCACCGGCGGGGCGCTGGAAGTCGGCGTATTTCTGCTTGATGTCGCGGACGAACGCGTTCAGGCTCCACCACTTCTCCTCGGGGATCGCGTCGAGCAGGTTGAGCAGGAATTCGCGCGTCTCCTGCGGATTGTTCCGCCATTCCCCTTCGCAGAGGAGGCCCGGCATCAGCCACAGCTCATTGAACGAGTCGCTCTCGATCCAGGCATCCTGCAGGATCTTGAGAGCCTCCCTGCGCGGGCATTCCAGGAAGTTCTTGACTGCTTCCGCCTGGGGGATCTCCTTCCGGATCAATCTTGCGGCGGCGAGCAGACTGTGGATGGCGCGAATCTGTTCCTGCGGCTCCACCGGCAAGCTGGCGGCATCCAGGGGCTTCCCCATGCGCAGCGCGGCGAGCAGGGTGGTGGCGTCATCGAGAATGGCATCGTTCGCCAGGAGATCCCGGCCCCTTTCCCCCGGGGAGGCGGGGCGGCCGAGTGCTTCGGCGCTTACGACCACCAACTCGGGTGTCTCTGCTTTGACAGGGACCGGCTCCTCGGCACGATCGTCAAAAATATTGTAGAGCTGCTCCAGCAGATCGTCGGGGATGTAGGCAAATTCTTGCGGTCCCTTGTCGTCATCAAAAAAAGCGCGGGCCAGCAGGCCTCGATAATAAAGAGATTCGGCGGTGGACGACGGTTTGAGATGTGGGCGTTCACGATCGCGTTTGGCCGCTCCCATTTCACGGATGTCCCCGTACTGGCGCGTAAAAACCGGCCAGGGGATGCGTCCGCCTGCATCCACCAGAGCCTGGAGGGCGGACCTGGCCTGCGGGGAGAGAGAATCGACCAGCTCGGCGATGAGCTCGGCGTCCATAAGCGCCGCGGACAGCTCCTCACGCGCGTCGTCTACCGTGATGGACTCAAGCTCCACACCCCAGAATTCCGCAATGATCCGCAGGTGTCCGATATCCTGTTTGAGCAGGGATTGAAGAAGTTCAGGCATGGGGTAAGTATACAAGTAGACAGGTAAACATGTAAACAGTAAACATGCATCTTGTGTACGTGTCTACTTGTCTACTTGTTTACTTGTATACCCTCTCACCACCTTCAGCGCGTTCGGCAGGATTTCAAAGCTCAACTTGCGCAGGTCGGTGCCCGGACCACTGAAAATCTCACCGTCGGCATGGATATAGAGCGGGCGGTTGGCCGTAATGGAAAACCTCCGGCAGGTCCCCATGCGCACCTGCTTGAAGCGACCGTGTGTGCCTTTCATGACTTCAGGGACAAGGCGGAACATCATCGGGCGGCTGACATCGGTGATCATCACATAATCCATCAGCCCGTCATCGATCTTAGCCGCTGGGGAAACCAGAAAGCCGCCGCCCTCGCGCGGACCGTTACACAACACCAGATACTTGACTTTCTGTTCCCACTTTTGCTCATCCGTTTCGATCTGCATGTGGATCGGGATATGATCCAGGACAATGGCTTGGACGACAGCGACAAAATACATCAGGAAGCCGCGGACGATCGCAAGCTTATGCGAGCGGATGGTGACCATGGCGCCAAAACCAATGCCCAGCGTGTTGTCAAAAAACTCCGTGCGGTCGTGATCATCTGTCATCACGCACAGGTCCACTGTGGACGGCTCACCATTCAGGGCGCAGGTAAGCGCCTCAGACGGTACCTGAGGGATGCCGGCCGCATGGGCAAAATCGTTTCCCGACCCAACCGGGACAATGCCAAGCACCGGTCGCTTCTCCTCGGGGATCTTCATCAACCCATTCACCACCTCATGGACAGTGCCATCGCCTCCCATGGCAATCACCAGGTCATAGCCCTGATCTGCCGCCTGCGATGCCAGCGTGATGGCGTGACCGGGATAGACCGTGCCGCTCCAGTCGACCCCTCCATGTTCCTCGGTAATGGAACGCAGGTCGCGGGCCACGCGCCAGGCATTTCCCATGTCTGCCATTGGGTTGAGGATGATCTTCACTTTTTGGTGCATGCTGGAGTCTCCATAAGAAAGACCCCTGAGGTTTCTACTTGCAAGGGCAGTGAGCGAAACCTGTAGGGTCTATCAGTTTTGATGATTATAACCCCCGGAAAATCATTCGGATGCTAGCGGCTCCCGGCCGGGCTGACCTCCAGCATGCCGGTTATGCCGCGTGCCACTTCGAATGTGCCGCGGTTGTGCTTCTTAGCATGGTAGAGCGCCGCATCTGCAGCCCGCAGCAGGTCTGATCCGTTGCGCGCATGGACGGGATAAATGGCGATGCCGCCGGAGACGCCCAGCTTGAGCCGGCTGCCATCCGGGAGAGTGTATTTGATGTTTCGCATGCCTTCCAGGATTTTTTCCGCAACGACCTGGGCGGAGGCCATTTCGGTCTGGCTGAGGATCAGGGTCAGCTCGTCGCCCCCATAGCGGGCCAGGAAATCCGTGTTGCGGACTCCGCGCGCCATTTGGTTGAACACGATGCGTAAAACATTATCGCCGGTCGAATGGCCATAGGTATCGTTTACAGCCTTGAACCCATCCAGGTCCATCATGATGACGGCGAAGGAATAGCTGTTCCGGCGTGCCGCAAGAACCTCCTCCTCCAGCCTTTCGTCCAGGGCCCGGCGGTTGGGAAGCCCGGTCAGGGTATCGCTGTAGGCCTGGCGGCTGATCATTTGGTGCAGGCTGGCATTGGAAATTGCCACGGCTGCCTGGTCGGAGAGCAGGCTGAGCAGTCTTAGCTCTGAACGGGAAAAACCGCCCACCGTCATGCGCGAAAGATTCATCACGCCCACCACCACCTCGCCAACCTTGAGTGGCATCCCGATGATCGAGCCGGTCCAATCGGATGGCGCGGTTTTGTAAAGCGGATGATTCTGCATGTCCTCGATGATGAGCATCTCGCCACTTCGCGCGACCGTGTAGGTCAGGCCGTTGGAGCGGGGCGTGGACCATGGCTTGTTGCGCACACCGTCTGCATTGAGAGCAGCGCCAAAAGATAACTTTAAGCCTTTATACAGAAAAATGTTGACATCGCGGGCATTGTCGATCAAACGCATCGCTTCCGTGACCACGGCATCCAGTACATCCGGCAGATCCAGGCTGGAGGTGAGATGGATGCTGAGCTTTTTAAGAGTATCCAGTTCATCGGCTTGTTGCAGGAGCAGGGAGAAAATAGCCTGGTTGTTGATCAATTGCTCCCCCAGGCTGGGGAGCTGGTCACTCTCCTCGGGGATGTGCTTTTCAACGGCCAGGGTCAGGACGTCAAGCAGCTTGGCCAGTGTGCTTCTGTCCAATTCCGAAACATCCTGTTCCTCCAGCATGCGACGCGCCTCAGCCAGAACCTTTAATCGGATATCACCCATTCTTGTAATCAATCGTGAGTTTCATCATAAACCGCTGTTACTGTAAGGGGGCTTGGATCCATTGTTGGATCGATGCACAACATTATATCAAGTCCTTCTTTAATCGTTGACGGCATCAATAAAGTTCTTGCCGCGGGAGTTCGGGATGTTATTCAGCAATTAAACTGCTTAACGACATTGTTCGCAAGGGAGGGAGAGCTAACGGATATGTTAAAATGGATTGACCCTTTTGGAGGACAATGTGTCGGACTCATCACAAGCTCGTCAACAGGCCCCTGGGCGGCCTGTCCCTGCCACACCCCTTAATCCCCGCCGTCGTGCGATCATCATCGGCGCATCCGATGGCCTTGGCGCTGCCCTGGCGCGGCGCCTGGCGCGCGAAGGATATTCACTGGCGCTGCTGGCCCGCCGCAACGAGAAGCTCGAAGCACTGAGCAATGAGCTCAACACCTCCATAGGTGCAGGCTGCGCGTATCCATATTTTCATGATGTAACTCAATACGAGGAAATCCCGTCTCTTCTACGCAGGATTGTCGCCGATTTAGGCGGACTGGATTTGGTGATCTTTTGCGCAGGCATCAACCGCCCGCCCGGCGGGATCGACAAATATAATTTCGACAACGACCGCGCGATGATCGAGATCAACCTGACCGGTGCCATGGCCTGGCTGAATCCGGTGGCTGAGATGTTTCAGGCGGCCGGAGAAGGAAAAATCGTTGGCATTGGCTCCGTGGCTGGTGATCGCGGACGGGTCGGCAACCCGGGCTATAACACCTCCAAGGCCGGGCTGGCAACGTATCTGGAGGCGCTGCGCAACCGCCTCACCCGCGCAGGTGTCCATGTTCTGACCGTCAAGCCCGGATTCATGCAAACAGACATGGTCAAAGCGGCCCAGGGCGGCACTCCCTTTGTCATCCCGCCCGAGCAGGCCGCCGAGGATATCTGGAAGGCAATCCGCAGGCGCAAACAGGTGATTTACACGCCGGGCCGCTGGCGCTGGATCATGCTGGCCATCCAGCATACGCCTTCCTTCATTTTCAGAAAGCTAACCTTCTAGTTATGGCGTCCAAAAGCTTGCCCTTGCCTATCAGCCGGCTGCCGGACTCCAAAAATTGTAAGCAAAAACCTATGTCCCTCACACTCAACAGCTTCACACAGTTTGAAAACTTTGGTCACTCCCTGCGCGCGCCGTCCTATCATTTCCGGCCGGAATGCGCGGAGGAGATCCATGAGATCTTTCGGCTTGCCAAACAGAATGGCCTGACCGTTGCTGCGCGCGGCGCAGGGCGGAGCTACAACGATGCAGCCCTCAACGGAGGCGGCATCCTGATGGATATGACCGGCATGAACCGCATCCTGGAATGGGACCCGGCCTCCGGACTCGTGAAATGTGAGCCGGGTGTCACGCTGGAAAAGCTGTGGCAGCGCGTCGAGCCGGATGGATGGTGGCCGCCGGTCGTCTCAGGCACGATGATGACGACGCTGGGCGGATGCCTGGGCGCCAACATCCACGGCAAGAACAACTTCAGGATGGGCACCATCGGGGAGCATGTACTTGAATTTACAGCCATGCTGCCGAGCGGCTCGGAAGTCACCTGCTCGCCCAAGCTCAATGCCGATCTCTTTTACTCGATGATCAGCGGGCTGGGCATGCTGGGCATCTTTACCTCGATTACGATGCAGATGAAGCGCATCGAATCGGGGCTGCTGGAGGTCCATGCCTGGCCGGTACACGACCTTCACGAGCATCTTTCCTTTATTTACGATAAGGCCCCGCACTTCGATTACACCGTTGGCTGGATGGATACGATGACCGGTGGAAAGAGCCTGGGCCGCGGCCAGATCCATGCCGCTAATTATCTGCATGGCAGTGAAGACCCGCACCCCCGGGAAACCATGCAATTGAAGAACCAGGTTCTGCCACCGCGCATTTTCGGGGTATTCCCCAAGTCCATCCTCTATATCTTTATGAAACCGTTCGCCAACAACCTGGGTTGGTGGGGTGTCAATGTGGCAAAGTATGTGGCCTCGCTCCGCGTGCACACATTCCGCCAGCCGCACGCGGCATTTCATTTTCTGCTCGATTATGTCCCCAACTGGGAATTGTCCTATGGACGCGGCGGGATGATCCAGCACCAATCCTTCCTGCCCAGGGAGACGGCTGAGGACGTCTGGCGCGAGATGCTCACCATCTCCCTCAAGCGGGGACTGCCCTCCTACCTGGGTGTGACCAAGCGCCACCGCCCGGATAAATTCTTGATCTCGCACGCCGTGGACGGCTTTTCCCTGGCGCTGGATTTTAAAGTGACAGATGGCAACCGTGCTTCGTTAAGGCAAATGTTGAAGGAATTTGATGACCTCATCATCCAGGGCGGCGGTCGCTTTTATTTTGCCAAGAACAGCGAAACCAGTGCCGAGCATACGCGTGCTTTCCTGGGCAACGAGACGATCGAAAAATTCAGGAAACTGAAGAAGCGCTGTGACCCGGATAATCTGTTGGAGTCTGAT
>JBLNAU010000202.1:0-7653 GCA_050259515.1 Syntrophothermus sp. | reverse complement strand
CCATCACGCGCCGAATTGATGGTCCCACTTAATCCGGAGGAGATATGGACAGACAAAATTTCCTTTTCCTTCCTGGCCAGCATCCGATACAGGTCTGCAAAAATTCCGCTGGAGGGCTGAGCAGTCGTTGGAATAGCCGGGCGCATGGCCTCCAGCCGGTTATAGAAATCATCCGCTGAAATATCGGCGGAATTTACTTCCCCTTCCGGGAATTGAATAAATAATGGAGCCTGGACGACGCCCAGCTGCTCCAGTTCTTCCGCAGACATGTCCGCGGCACAGTCAGTTACGATTTTCATTTTTTCTCTCCTCTTTGGGTCGATTCCGATGTTTGATCTATCAAGCGGACCGGTCGGGTTATAAATTAATTCCTGTTATCCAAAAACCATCTGATCGCGTCATGGACGCTGTTATAGAGCGGCCGCGGCCGGTATCCAAGCTCGCGGGATGCCTTTGCATGGCTGATGTTTGAATTGCTTCTCAATACCTCCAGTGAATAAGCCGTAAACCGTGGAGTGATTTTTGCATGGCTGTAATACATGGGAGTGAACATCGTGGCAAACATTGCCAGGTTGAAGGGGACTTTCATCTGGAAAAAATGCCGGCCCGTGATCTCGCGCACCGTTTCGAGCAGATACCTCACGGATATCTTTTGACCGGAAAGAATATAGCTCTCCCCTCTTCTGCCTCGCTCGGACGCGGCAATCAACCCGTCGGCTACGTCGCGCACATCCACAAAATCATAGGCGCCATCCACATACAGCGTTGGCTTGGAAACCGCTGCCTCTCGAATCACACCTCCCATGAGCGAGCCGCGAAAATCATAAGGGCCGATCACGCCCGTTGGACAGGCGATGACCGCCTCCAGTCCCTCCCGAGCCGCCTGCTGGACCTGCAGGGTAGCCTCCGCCTTTGCCCGGTCATATTCTCCATACGGATTCCCGGGATCGTAAGGCAAAGTTTCGTCAATAATGCCTTGCTCCAGGCGCTTGATGGCGTGAATGGAACTGGTGTAAATGAATTTTCCGACCTTTATTTCCCCGGCGACTCTTAAAATATTTCTCGTGCCTTCGACGTTGACCTGGCGAACCATCTCATTCGACCCGGGCATGATCGAGATGACCCCTGCAAGATGGAATACTCCCTTCACCTGCTGCATGGATCTTTTCAATGACGCCGTATCAAGAACGTCCCCTTCGATCGTCTCGATATTCAGGCCTTCGATGGGTGCGCGGCATTCATTGGGCAGAACCAATGCCCGCACCTTCTCTCCACGCTCAATCAATTTGCGCACAAGGACATTTCCGATATGCCCAGTTGCGCCCGTCACCAGCCACATGCCAAACACCCTCACTTTTTGAGCAAATTATCGACCAGCAGGCTTGTGCTGTCGCGTGCCACCTTTTCCCATCTTGCACCCTTGGGATCGAGCAGGCTTTGCAGCAACAGACCCATTGCCGTGGATACGATCATACGGGAGGTAAGCTCGGGATCCACCTCCACAAACGAACCCTCCTGCACACCTTTTTTGATTAACGAGGTAAAGTACCTGTGATAACGCCTGTATGGTGCAAGACTGGCCTCCCAGATTTCCTTATCCCGGCTGGCCTGCATCCAGAATTCCAGGAACATCGGCAAACCATCGCCCGCCGTTTCGAAAATAAATGGAAAAGCCTCAGTCATTTGCATGAACGTCTCAGGCGCGGTTTTGTCCCTGGATGCCTCGATGGCACTATCGATACTCTGCAGCCATCCATCCAACAGGGCCAGGAAAAGCGCCTGTTTGCTTTTGAAATGGTGGTAAAAGGCACCCTTGCTGATCCCTGCCTCACGACAGATCTCATCCACACTGGCCTTGTTATAGCCGCGGCTGGAGAACAGCTTGATTGCAGCCTCCAAAATCCTAGATCGAGTTTCTTCACTTCGACGTTGCATGGCTCTTCTTATGGAATGAAAATAAAACCGACTGGTCGGTTTGTTTTTACCCCCGAAAGATTGCGCTGTCAATGGAATGGAAGAGGAGTGTTTTTAAATAAAAAGAGACGACCGCGGCCGTCTCTTTGTTCATTATTCTAGAATCTAGGCAGGCTTGTAAGCGGTGATCTTTGCGCTGTAGACAGCCTTATAGATATCATCCCGGGAGATCGTTTTAAGTTCAACGATATCCTTCATATCCTTCAGGGCAGAATCCACATCCTCCTGGGCAAAGAAAACGGGAACAACTGAGATATCCGTAAAGCCGACAGACTTCATCATGCCAATGTACTCCTCCGCTTCCAGGGCGCCCGCGATGCACCCGGCCCAGGCACTTAAGCTTTGCTTGATCGAAGCAGGCAGCGGACCGTCGGTGACAATATCCGAGACGGCCAGTTTGCCACCCGGCTTAAGAACTCTAAAGGCTTCACCGAACACCTTTGCCTTATCGGGTGAAAGGTTGATCACGCAGTTCGAGATGATGACATCCACACTTTCCGGGTCAACTGGAAGATCCTCGAGGAGTCCCTGGCGGAACTCAACATTGGATATGTTCAGGCGCTTCGCACTGGACCTGGCGCGTTCGATCATTTCGGGAGTCATGTCCACGCCGATGATATGTCCCGCCTCGCCGACCTTTTTGGCGGCAAAGAAACAGTCGAGCCCCGCGCCGGAACCGAGATCCAGAACGGTTTGCCCGGGCTGCAGGGATGCAAGCGTGATCGGGTCGCCACACCCATAGCTGACGGCGGTCTCGCCTTCCGGCAGGGTGGCGAGCAAATCTGCCGGGTAGAGGTTACTGTCGGTGCTGCAGCAATCAGACAACGATCCGCAGCAAGAGGTGTTGTTCTTGATCCGGTCCGCGTAGTGCTCACGGACAGCATCATGGATGGGAGTAGGGGATTGAGTATTCACAAGAGTCTCCTTATATGTATGTTTTTTGGTCAGTTCCGCGATCCCTTTTGCTTTGGCGAGGATCGGGGAGGAATTCTGTAGATCGAGCAAATCCCAAAAGTGTTGATGCGATTCCAGCTACGAGTAATATTTCAGCATACCTTGTCTATCCTTTCCTCGAGATTAGATGAGCAGGTCATAGGCAAAACCGATCAGGATGGAACCTGCCCAAAGGATTCCGACGACAATGCCAACCACGCGCCAGCGGGCGATCGTAAGCGCTCCACCCAGGGCGCCCAGCGAAGTCCCCGCACCCGTGATCAGGAAGGCGAGCGCTGCACCCTGGCTCATTCCACTGTCGAGCATGGCACTTACAAGAGGCAGGGAAGCTTCGGTGTTGATGTAAAAGGGCAGTCCCAGCGTTGCAGCCAGCGGGATGCTATAAGCATGCCCTGAACCAAACAGGCTGGTGATCCATGCCGCTGGGATCAAACCGTTGAGCAAATACCCCACGAACGTGAAGCCAAAGAAGAGCGGCAGCAAGTGTTTGCTTATACTGATCACTTCATCCATGAACATGCTGAATGTAACCATGGATTTGGAGGTGACGGCCGCTGTGGATGCAATCACAGGCAGCTCCACCCGAGTCGCCGAACAGTCGCACTGGGCAGTTGCAGCGACCGGTTGCGCCAGGACCGGCAGAAGAACCGGAGCCGGTCCGACTACCACGGCGGGTGATAAAGAGGCAGGCTGGGCGGCGGAAGCCATGCGTGCCTGGTTCGCCAGCCAGCCGCGCGCTTCTGCAAAGCTTGCGATGGCCCCGGCAGCCAGACCGAGCAGGATGGATGCGGCAAAGAATGCAATCGCGAAGTTCCAGCCGAATAGCCCTGCACTATAGAATAATTCCTGCGGAGAGGTGAGCGGGGAGGCGACCATGAAGGCAATGATCGGAGCCCAGGGGATGGTGGAGGCCATCATTCCCAGGACGACAGCCGTGGTTCCGCACGAACAAAAAGGAGTAGCGACGGCGATCCCCGTTGAAACGAGGACGCTGTTTTTGGTATTTCGCCGCAGAAAACGTGCGACGGCATCCTGGTCGACGTACAGCTTCAGCGCAGCGCTGATCAGGATGCTGATCAGGAGCAGCCACCAGTTGTGGGCGAATGTTTCAATGACTTTGCCGAATGTATATTGAAGAAGAGATGTGATGTCCATGTTGACCTTCCAACGTGTTTTGGGTTTGAAGATTTTCTCTAATATAGAAGTTTGTCTATATAATTAGACAAAAAAAGAGGCGATTACGAATTGACGACTTTACTCACTGCCTGGGTGGCTTTTCCCTCGGGTGCAAACTCCAGCATGATCTGTCCGCAGCAAACTGCGATGCTCTCCTGGTTGAGGGAGTAAAAAGTTTGCTTGCTTTCCTCACGAATTTTGACCAGGCCGGCGTCGCGTAAAATGGCAAGATGATGCGAAATGGTAGGCTGGGAAAATCCGACCTTTTCCACAATTTCATTGACCGATAGCCATGTACAGCAGCACTCGCTCATGATCTTCTGGCGGGTCTCGTCGGCAATTGCTTTGGCAAAAAGAACAGGGCTTACTCTCATAGACGTTTATCTATTTGATATTATATAGAAGTTTGTCTATTTGTCAAGAGGCTATTGAATTGTCATTTCATTTCCTGTATAAATTACATAAACAATTGGAGAAACCCATGATCAACGAGCAACCGATTCGAGCCCTTATTCTTTCCGGTGGCGGGGGACGTGGAGCCTTTCATGCAGGTGTTTATCAGTATTTGATGTCTGAGAACAAAGCGAATGTAGATGGTTTCCATTCCGGACCCTGGAAGCCGGACATCGTTGTCGGTACATCCATCGGGGCGGTGAATGGTGCGGCCATTGCCCAGGGGATGGCGGCAGATGAGCTGGTGAACGTATGGGAGCATTTGGAGGAGAGCGATATTCAGGGGATCCCGCCTGGAATGCGCGGGTTCGCACGCTGGACGGTGCACCGCCTCTTCGGGCAGTTGATGAAAACCGACCTGCCGATCGTGGACCCGGCAATCTCCACCTCTCCAGCCCCGAGCGAGTACTGGCCGCCTTTGCCATTCCTCCCTTCCTGGCTGGCGGAAAGAGTTGTTGGGCGGTGGATCAATTTGCTCGATACGGGTCCGCTCAAGCAAACGTTGGTTTCCCGGTTTAAATTCGATGAGGCCAAACTGGCAGCCAGTGAAACCGCCCTTCTCATCGCGGCCACCCAGGTGCAGACCGGGGAGCGTGTCCTGTTCAGTAATCGAAGCGACCAATATCCTTATTACCGCCGCATCACACGCGAACGCATCCTGGCATCCTGCTCGATACCGCTTGTCTACCCATGGACGCAGGATCCTGAAACAAAAGATCTATTTTGGGATGGAGCCCTGGTGGCAAACACGCCGCTCGGTGCAGCGCTGGATTTGATGAAGGGTAGGGATATCGACATCCCTGCCGAAGTTGTGATCGTCATGATGACACCCTGGCTGGAGAGCGAGGGAAGGCATCCGGGGCGTTCCTACCCGACCCCCAAATCCTTTGGCGACGCGATCACCTGGATCCTGGATTGGATGTTGCTCTCTTCCTTCCGCGTGGACCTAAAAATGATCGACGCATTCAACGAATTTGCAAAGCTTGAGCGCGAGATGGGCAAGCCCCCGTTTCGATATAGAATGGTTAATCGGGTGATCGTAGCGCCGGAAACTTTCAAGGAAGCGGAACGGGTCATTGACTATGATGGCCCCGTATCGGCGGGATTGATCGCCGAGGGGAAAGCCCAGGCGGAGAAGGCCTTTCAGAAGGCCTTTTGTAGATAGGCTGCGCACCGGATTGTCTTTAGTCCCGCCTTTTGAGAAACTGAAAACTTACTTTCCCTCGCGCAGAACATAAACCCCGATCGGTTC
The DNA here is from genome assembly GCA_050259515.1 of Syntrophothermus sp. Lineage (GTDB taxonomy): Bacteria > Chloroflexota > Anaerolineae > Anaerolineales > Villigracilaceae > Defluviilinea. The sequence continues at coordinate 1,844 of JBLNAU010000202.1, read as the reverse complement.
GGTTTTTCCCTTTAAGTCTAGCCGGCGATGCTCCAGATCATTCATATTCAAGCCGGCCGCAGAGCAGGTTGCATCGCTGACCAGAATCTCTCCCGCACCGGCCTGGGATGCCAGCCGCGCCGTGATATTGACACTGTCGCCCAATGCCGTGAAATCCGCCGTACTCCCTTCGCTTCCCACCACGCCGACGTAAGCCGGGCCGGTATGGATGCCGATCCCAACCGGGAGCCAGGGCCCTTTTGAGTCCTGATGCCCGGTAAGCCGCAGCAATTCCTGGGCGGCCTCGATCGCCTTGCGCGGATGATCAGGTCCCGCGAAGCCTGGCAGGTAAAGACCGATGGCCTCATCCCCCAGAAGACGGTCGACCAATGCATCAGTTTGGATCAATACGTGGGTGGCTGATTTGTAGAACCGGTTCATGAGCTGGCTGAACTCACGGGCGCTCATTTTCTCGGCCAGCGTGGTCGAGCCGCGTACATCAGCGAACAGCATGGTCAGGGTGACCTCTGCTCCACCGGGCCGCTCAAAGACTTTGCATTTCACACAAAATCTGGGGTTGTACCGGGATTGATCCCTCCCCGTCAGGTGCATGATAAATCCACCCCAGCCTTTGAAAGGCGAGCCACAGATTTTGCAGCGTGGGGCTGAAGGAAGCAATCCATGCAGATGATAAAGGCGCCGGGGGAGCGGCTCCCCCTCGGTCAACATCTTGTACCACTGTTCTTCTAAAGTTGGTTCATTCGGCATATCTTTCTCCAGTAATCATTATACGCTCGAAGCCCAGATGTATCATGCATACCCTTGAGGATTTTCCTTTCCATCTACTACAGCTATAAAATCGGTTAATGCCTCATGATAACGATCCGCTTGAAATTCTTCAAAACCATGATCCCTGGGTAAGGTGATGCTGAGACAATGCAGCGCCATTCGTATCTGCATGCGAAACTTAAATTCCTCATCATAAGGATATCCTGCTATTGCAAGAAATTTCCCTCGTAACGCGGGTGGGTAATACCACCATAACAGGGCGCCCATATCCAAGGCCGGGTCATCCATCGCCATCGAATACAGGTCAAGGATGTAAATCTTTCCATCCCGAGTGAAAAGCCAGTTTCCATTGCAAATATCGTTGTGGGATGCTACAAGACCCCCACTTGAAAATTGGCTGAGCTGCAAGGCCATGTCCTCCAGCTTATTGTCAATCAATGGAGCCAGATGGGGAACGAGCACTCGATAGCGCTTCCATCTCCGGAGGAGTTGATCGAGAGCCTGTCGTCCCGCGTCTTTATGCAGTTTCGAAGATGGCTGTGGCAAAACCTCATGCAATTGCGGATCAAAGTGCATTTTGTGGATCATCGCAGCCACTTCATCCAGCCGGCATTGAAAGTCCCTCCGAGATGGCACACGCCCTCTGATCCGCGGCTGAACAAAGATTGTGAGCCCATTCTCCAATCGTCCAGAAGTTATGACTGGCGGTGACAGGCCAATTTCTGCCATGACTTGATAACGCTCAACCGGAGCTCCAACTTTTACAAAGTATTCGTGCCCATTTCCTCGAACAAAATAAGTCTCCATTCCACTTCCGGGCGGGATTGAAAAATGCCAGTCATGAGCCGAAAGATGTTTCTGCAAATAACTGCGTACTTCCTGCTGGTTTTCGAAACGATCAGGCATGAGGGCAGGATCCATCCTTAGCCGGATTGAAAGATCTATTTTGCCAGACCTTCCAGACGATCAATATATTCCTCCATCACCTGGAATGCATCTTCGATTGGCTGTGTGCCGTTCATATCCACGCCGGCGATTTTGAATACTTCCATGGGCGGCCTGGAGGAGCCGGCTTT
>JBLNAU010000201.1:0-3985 GCA_050259515.1 Syntrophothermus sp. | reverse complement strand
TGAGCAGAGAGTCTGGCAGCAATTTCCGGTTTGCGCCGCTTTGCATCATCCACGAACACATGTAATTTATCTCCATAGGTTTGGAATTCTCGAACGCCCTCCAGCGAATTCACCAGACTCGTGGATGCGATCAAGTCAGAGGGGGTGAGCTCAAGCAGCTCACCGGTAACTTTCCTTTTGATATTTGCAGGTGCGTCATTGGCGATCAAACTTCCGGCATACATGAGCCCAACCCGGACGCAGCGCTCCGCCTCGTCCATATAGGGCGTGCAGACCAGGATCGTGGTCCCTTTCTCGACGCGCAGATTGCCAAGCAGATTCCAGAATTCGCGGCGGCTGACCGGGTCCACGCCCAGGGTCGGCTCATCGAGCAGGATCACCTGCGGTTCATGGATCAAGCTGCAGGCCAGCGCCAGCTTTTTCTTCATCCCACCCGATAACCGGCCTGCCAGCCTGGACGTGAAATTCGTCAGTCCTGCGAAATCCAAAAGCTCAGGAATTCGCTTTTTTTGCTCATTTTGCCCCACGCCCTGTACCCTGGCGAAGAAAAGCATATTCTCCATGACAGTCAGATCGGCGGGCAGGACAAATTGCTGGGCAATATAGCCGATATGTTCACGGATCCGATATGTATCAGACATCGAGTCAAATCCGAGAATCGAGCTCTTGCCCTCTGTCCGGGTCAGCAGGCCCAGGATTACGCGAATCGTGGTTGTCTTTCCCGCCCCATCCGGGCCGATCAGGCCATACGTTTCCCCGTGCTCGACATCCAGCCATAAATGATCGACAGCTGTGATCCAGCCCCTGCGGGTCTTGAAGCGCTTGACCAATCCCCTGGTGGATATTGCACAATCGCTTATCACGGGCCTAGTCCAATCGCTTCCGAAAATTCAGGGAGGCAGCCAGCATGACGACCACACTGTAGAGCGCAAGGATCAGAACATCCTGCCATAAAACATTTACCCCCACGCCCTTTAGAATGATACCGCGCGAGATACGGATGAAATAGGTGAGCGGCAGCAGGCCGCCGATCAATTTGGGGATCAATGGCATGGAGTTCCGTGGATAGATGAGCCCGGTCAGCAGCATGCTGAACAACAGGATGACCGTGCTCATTTGTTGTGCCTGCCTTTGATTTTTTGCAACCGTCGAGATCAGGAATCCCAGTCCCAGGCTGGAAATGACAAAAGGCAGGGCAAGGATGAAGTATAGGAGGATGCTGCCATTGAATGCCACACCGAACCAAAGAATGCCGAGTGACAGGATCAGGCCCAGAACCAGATAGCAAAGCACCATCAGCGGAAGCATCTTACCGAGCAGCAGCTCCAGGGGACGGGTGGGTGTGGCAAGGATTTGTTCCATGGTCCCGATTTCCCTTTCACGGACAACGACCAGGGCTGCCTGCGCCACCGCGGCCGTTTGCAGGATCATCCCAAGGATCGCCGGCAGGACGAACCATAGGTCGCGGAAATCAGGATTGTAGAGAACACGGAAGGAGCTCTTGATGGGGGTGGAGGAGGACTTGACTGCCAGACCTTGCGCACCACCCAACCTTTCGGCCTCCTGCACAGCCAGTTGCAATCCATAGTTCTGTGAGATCAGGGCGGCGGCACTGTAGCCGGATTGAACACTAAATGAATCGGAACCGTCCAGCAGAATTAATACACCAGCTTTCCCATGCTCCAATCGGTTTGAAAAATCCGGCGGGATCACGATTCCTGCCTTGGCCTGGCCGGCGTCGATTGCCTGCCGGACCTGGGCCTCGTCCTGAGCCTGCATGGTAAAGTCAAAATATTGTGAATTGGTCAGTTCCTGGATAAATTCGCGGCTTTGCCGGTTCTGGCTTTGATCCGCAACAACAGTGGGCAGGTGATAGACGGTCAGGGAAACTGCATATGCAAACAGGAAAAGTTCGAGCACAGGCAGGCCCACAATATAAATCAGGGTTCTGTAATCCCGTAGGAGCTGGGAGGTCTCCTTCTGGATCAGGGCAGATAATCGCATCCGGTTCTTATACATGTCTCTGCCTTAATCCAGCGTCTGCCGGAAGAGCCTGGCTGCGAACACCAGGATCACCACATCATAAAAAATTAGGAAAAGCACCTGGTTCGCTAGAAAAGGCAGGCCGATCCCTTTCATAAAGATGCCGCGTGATATGGGAATGAACGCCGTCAATGGAAAGATATAGCTGACCCAGCGAAGAAAAAGCGGCATGGAATAGTGAGGAAACACGAACCCGCTGATGATCAATCCGAGCAGCATGCTCATCATGGATAGCTGCTGTGCCTGCTGCTGATTTTGTGAAATGGAAGAGATCAACAGCCCCAGTCCCAAGCCCGAAATAATGTACAGGAGCACCAGCCAGAAGAAGAGCAGGAAATCTCCTCGAAAGGGCACTTTAAATCCCAACGTTCCCATCCCGGCGATGGTTAGCAGATTGATGAATGCCAGCGTGAGGTAGGGAAGGGTTTTTCCCAGCATTAGCTCAACCGGGCGGATGGGTGTGACAAGCACCTGTTCAATGGTGCCCACCTCACGCTCGCGTACAACTGCCAGGGCAGTCAGGATGATGGCCTGGGTCTGCAGCAGCATGGCGATCATGCCTGGGACGAAAAACCACAGGTCGATCAGATCCGGGTTGTAGAGTATTCGAATATGAGCTGTTAAGGGTATCAGGGAGGAGTCAGAGGATGCCAGCCCGGAGCGGCTGAGATTCTTTAATACGAGTTGAACAGAATGATCCTGGGCGATCAGGCTGGCCGAGTTGTAAGCAGACTGGGTGGTAAAGGGATCGGAGCCGTCTACTATGAAAAGAACGCTCGCACCGTGTTGATCCACCTCCTTTGAAAATCCGCCGGGGATAACAAGGCCCAGCCTGGCCTTTCCCTGGTCGATGGACCGGATCACCGCCGCCTGGTCCGCCACCGTGCCTGCAATATTGAAGTAGCCGGACTGGACCAAATCCTCAGTATAGGATCTGCTGGCTTGATCGAGACTTTGGTCTGCCACCACCAGCGGGATATGTTTGACATCGGTCCGGATGGCATAGGCAAACAGCACCAACTGGATCAGAGGCACCAACAGGATGATAAATAACGTTCCACGGTCACGGAATGTTGTGATAAATTCCTTCTGGGTAATTGCCCAGATTCTTCTAAGCATAATTTATGGAGTGGGGGAGACAAAGCACGGAACGATTGCAATGATCAAGCAGATGCACGGATGCTTATCTAACGAAGATCGGAACTGCTTCCGCGATGTGATGGATCTGATTTTCAGTGAAGTTCTCCGTTAATATTGAAATGATCAAAGGATCTTTTCCATCATCTCCGCAACTGCCTGGTAGACAGGGGATTCATCCCCCAGATCCACCAGCGGCCTGCCGGAAAACTCGAAGACCGATAATTCTTTATCCTCAGGAATGACTCCCAACAGCGGCACATCCATCCTTTCTACAAAAGACTGCAGGTCCGCGGGCGTTGTGTCAGGGATTCGGCTCAGGATGAGAAAGGCGTTCTCGACATTGATATCCAATTCTTTGCGCATATCGGCGATCCGCTGCGCAGCGACCAGCCCGCGCCGGGTCGGGTCGCTGACGATCAGCAGGTGCTGAACATCGCGCGTGGTGCGGCGGGAAAGGTGTTCCATACCCGCTTCATTGTCAATCACGACATACGTATAATGCAGGCTCAGGGAGTCGATGACCTCCCGCAGGTTGTGATTGACCGCACAGTAACAACCGGGTCCCTCTCCGCGCCCCATGGCGATCAAGTCGCAATGGCTGCCTTCTGCCAATGACGAGCGGATCCGATCTTCCAGGTCTTCGCGGTTGCTACCATCGCCCCGCAGCGCCATCATTGGCGTGCTAATCTGATCCAGGGAAGCTTTCACCTGCTCGAGCATGCCTTCGCGGATCTCTCCTACGGTCCATTCGAGATCGAGACCCAGCACCATGTTGAGATTGGACGAAGGATCGGCGTCGATC
>JBLNAU010000200.1:0-5614 GCA_050259515.1 Syntrophothermus sp. | reverse complement strand
ATACAATGTCACTCTGATCAAAGCGAAGAGTCTCTCCTGCTATGAGAGGAGGCTTCGCTCCCTCCGGTCACTCAGCAGGATATGTGCCTGTCGTTGACTTATCCACCCCTCTCCATTCTCTGTTCTCTACTCTCTAATATCTAATCTCTTCTACTCTTCGTCACCAACCGGATCGGCGTACCCAGGAATCCATACTCCGCCCGGATCTGGTTCTCCAGATAACGCAGATAGGTGAAGTGCATCAGCTTTGGATCGTTGACATAGATCATAAACGTTGGTGGGTCGCTGCGGACCTGGGTGCCGTAGTACATCTTCAATTGTCGTCCGGCGTGAGAAGGGTGGGGATGGGCGTCCTGGGCCTTGTGGATCACCTCATTGATTTTCGACGTGGTGAGGCGGGCGAGACGCTCCTCCTGGACGCGCAATGCCATGGGCAGGACCTGGTCGACGCGCTGACCGGTCTTGGCGGAGATGAACAGCAGCGGGACGTAGTCCATGAAGTTCAGGTCGGCGCGGATCTTGCGCGTATATTCCTCCATGGTGAAGGCATCCTTATCGACCGCGTCCCATTTATTGACGACCACCACACAGGATTTCCATTCGTCGAGAATGAAGCCGGCAATGTGCGCGTCCTGGGAGGTGATGCCGGTGGTGGCGTCGATCATCAACAGGGCTACATCGGCGCGCTCGATGGCTTTGAACGAGCGCAGGACGCTGAACTGCTCCACGCCATGTTCGATCTTGCCACGCTTGCGGATTCCCGCTGTGTCGATCAGGGTCACTTCCAGGCCGTTCACATCGATCTTTGTATCGGTTGCATCGCGCGTAGTTCCAGGGATGGGGCTGACAATGGCGCGTTCCTCGCCGACCAGCTTGTTCAGCAGACTCGATTTTCCTGCATTCGGCTTGCCCACCAGCGCGATCTTGATGCTGTTATCTTCCTCCTCCGCTGCCTGCTCGGGGAAGGATGCCACCAGCGCGTCGAGCAGGTCGCCGGTCCCGGTGCCGTGAACCCCGGAGACCGGATACGGCTCTCCCAGCCCCAGCTCGTAAAACTGAGAAGACTCATCGCGGCGGTCCTTGGCTTCCGTCTTATTGACGACGACAAAGATCGGAGGCCAGTACGTTCCGTCCTCCAGTTTCTTCTGTGAGCGGCGCAGAATGTCTGCCACCTCCAGATCAGGCCCGGTCACGCCGGTCTGGCCATCGGTAACAAAGAGGACGGCATCTGCTTCGTCGATGGCAACCTTGGCCTGCTGGCGGATCTCGTTGATGAAATCTGCAGAGCCAACCGAAAGTGGCGTTTTGCCGCCATGCGTGGGGTCGATGCCGCCGGTATCCACGATGTGGAAGGCGCGCCCGTTCCATTCGGCTTCCCCGAACAGGCGGTCGCGCGTCGTGCCGGGGGTCTCGTCCACAATGGCGAGACGTTCCCCGACCAGTCGATTGAATAGGGTGCTTTTTCCTACATTGGGCCGGCCAACAAGTGCAACAATTGGTTTTGACATGAGATATATGATACTTTCGATAAGCTCAGGACAAGCTTTGAATGCAGAGATTTGGCGCTGCACCCTCGTTATGGACTTTGCGTGGGTGTTCGGGTGGGGAAGGGAGTGGGGGTCGCAGTGCCAGTGATAGATAATACCACTTCCACGGTCCCGGGCAGGATGGATTCAACCTGCACGTTTCCGATCGAGGTTCCCACCTCCGGAGTGAGCTGGTAGGTTCCCGCCTCATACCCGCTGACATTCACGGTCACCACTACGTCCTGTGTTGCCAGTGTCTCCAGCACAGGCACGGGACCCGAGATGATCACATCCACCGCCGGCGGGAAGGTCACCGCCTGGAGGCCTTCTTTGAGGCCGGTCACGTTCACCGGCAAATTCGCCAGGGTGATGCTGTTCTGGATGGGGGTAATGCTGACCTGCACCTGTACCGTCTGGGGACCGATGAGGGTCACGCCCTCCGGCAGGTTCAGTGCAAGACGGGTGGAGATATCCTCACGCGCATCCTGCAGGTCGAGCGGCTGGGTCTCCACAACTCCGGGCAGGGTACTGACCAGTGTGGGATCGGTGGAGAATACAGTAATGACAGGCGGAAAAACGGAGATGTTTTCAAGCCTGTAGCCGGGTGCCTGCTGCCCGCTCACGATCACTTTTACTGCCAGGTCGCGGAAACCGCCCTGCTGGCTGATGGGAACGTTGACCTGAACGGTCTCGGGGTTGAGCGTCAGGCCCTTGATGACCTCATTCTTCGAATTGAAGATCTGAATGGGCACCGATTCATTGGTAATGCTTTCACGTACCCCATCCAGGTTGACGGACACGCGGGCCCGAGCGGCTTCCTTCACCAGGGAAGTGGGACCCGAGATCACCACCTGCCGGGTGCCCATGGCTGCTTCACCGGCCTGGTAGCCTGCTGCAGGCTGGCCGGTCAGGGACAGGGTTAGATCGATGGGCTGGGTGTCGAACGATTCGAGGTCTACGGTGACTGTTTTGGGATTGCTGACAACAATTTGCGTCGGCCTGAGCGCCACCTGGACTTGAATATCCACTGCATGCTCACCGGCACCCAAACCGCTTAGATCCAGAATGGCTCGAACGGAATCATCCTGGCTGATCAAATTTTCCCAGACGGAACGCGGCGCCCGGAGGGACACATTCATGGTGGATGGAATCTCATTGGTCAAAATCAGCGAGGGATCCTGGCCAACGACCTCGATCGGGATGGCCCGGGGAAAAGGACGCACCTCGTCCGGGTCGGCTGCCGAAACAGCGGAGACCCAGACTGCCACGCCGAGGATCAAAGCGAGCAGGAAGGTACGGAGATTGGAAGCAAACAAACGCATGTTAATCATCCTTGCGTTTAAAAAGGTAGGGGAAGTATCGCTTGAGCCATACCTGCTGAGGAGTGGTGGCATCGGGCCGGAAAAATGCGGCCAGGATGTTCTCGAGCCTCTCGGGATCGATACGCCGGATCATGCGGCCGGCATGCGAGATGGAAATGGATCCACTCTGCTCCGAGACAACCACGGAGACCGCATCGCTGACCTCGCTAATTCCCAGGGCAGCCCGGTGCCGGAGGCCCATCTGGCGCTCGGGCGTGCGGTTGAGCACACCGCTGGCGGAGAGAGGCATGACACAGGCGGCCGCTACGATGCGCTCCCCTTCAATAATGACCGCGCCATCGTGCAGCGGTGTGTCTGGATAGAAGATTTGCAGCAACAGTTCGGCGGTGACATTGGCGCGCATCTGCACGCCGGTCTCAATGTACTGGTCGAGGGTATCCATCCTCTGGATGACGATCAACGCCCCATGCTGGCGGGCTGAGAGCCGGGCGGCCGCCTCGACGACGGCATGGATGACGCTGCGTGTTTCTTCATTGGTGGAGCGGGGGGTAGATGGAAGAAATGTACCGGCACGCCCCAGCCGTTCCAGCGCCCGGCGGATCTCCGGAGCAAAGATGACCGGGATGGAGAGAAGCAGCGCCGGCAGAATACTCCGGATGAGCCAGGAAAAAGCGGGGAGCTCGACAAGAGTGGTCAGAAGAACGAGAGCAACGACCAGAATGATCATTCCCCGCAACAGGATCATCGCCTGGGTGTCACGCAGGGAATACAGAATCACAAAAAAGATCAGCGTCACCAATAAAATATCAAGCAGACTCAATGCATTAAGACGCTGGAAAATGAAAAGAATGTTGTTAAGAAAATTCGTCATTCAAAAATGCATCAATCAGTATAGTGGAGCTGGCTGAATATGGGCTTAGAGGAATACCGAATTCGCACCGATATCCCGGTGCGGCCTGGAGTGTCATTCGACCCTGTGATTTGCTTTCAAGATCGCAGCGCCCGGAAGTAACCTGCAGGAGCGGCCAAACTTCCAAAGCCTGGATCGCTAGATCGGCCGTAGAACTCTGTCTGTGCGAAGCTGCTTGAAAAAGAGAGCTGAACCCGGAGGCATGGATTCAAGTGCAGCATCCGTCCAGGCCTGCACACCCAGTGCATCAGGAGAACGTCTTTCGTACCCAATATGTTTCCAGATCGAATCAAACCCAACCAGCTCCATGGGCGGGAAGACCAGGGATGCCTCACATTGCAGGTCGCTGGAAGCCTTTTCCACTTCACCGAGCAGCAGAGGCAATGCCTTGTCCACGGCGGCCTTTGGATCCAGGTAAAGGTCGGTCGTACGAGCAACGAGATTTTCCACCTGCCATCCCGCAATGCCAACCAGCTCACCGCCCAGTTGAAGGAGGAGGAATGCCTTATCGCCAAACGCCTCCATGACCTGGTCCCGGTTCAGAGCGCGCCTGCCCTTGCTCAGGCGGGTCAGTAGATCGGCAATCTTTTGGGAATCGCGCGGCTTGCCACGCTGCAGGGTAAAGGCTCCCGCTTCAGGCTTGACCGCGATGAGTGTTTCGGGACCTGTTTCCTGGGAGGGGGCAATTTTTTTCCAGGCCTCGCTGACCTGTTTCCACAGATCCTCATAGGACCCGGTGTTATTGATGATGATACTGGCCGCGGCCAGTTTCTGCATCTGGGCAGGTTGGACATGGATGCGCTGCAGGGCCTCTTCGCGGCTCATGCTGCGTTTTCGCATCAGTCTCTCCACCTGGACTTCCTCCGGCGCGTCGGTAACCCAGACGGCATCGCAGTATTTGCGGAGATCTGACTCGAGCAGCTTGATCGCTTCGACCACGATGACATTCTGCGTGGCCCGGCGTGCGAGCAGGTCGACGGCCTGACCGACATAGGGGTGAATGATGGCTTCAAGCTGGATGAGCGCCTGTTTATCGGCAAATACCAACCGTCCGAGCTTGGCGCGGTTGACCTGTCCATCCTCGCCCAGGATCCATTTCCCAAATGTATCCACGACAGGCTTGTACCCGGGCGCGCCTCTGGCGATGACCCGATGTGACAGAGCGTCCGCATCGATGGTATAGGCACCCAGGTGCTCCAGCATGCGGCGTACAACGCTTTTACCGGTGGCAATATTGCCGGTCAGTCCAATTGCATATTTCCCGGGCCAGTTGCTCACATACACTCCAGTGTTTCGGGGGATTCGTTCCCTCTTATTTTACCGCTTGTCTTACCAATCAGTACACTTTCCCACGAATTTGTAAGTCGAATGTAGAAATGGATATTTTTGAGATTTTGAGGGCCATCCGGCAGATACATGGGGATGAATACTCAAGATTCCCTCGTAAACGGAAGATCTGTATTTAATCTTTATCTGAAACCTGCTCCCGGCGTTGACGCGAGCGGTCCCTGCGTGTATCATAGTGCCGCCTCAGGTCGGTTGGGCGATCGCGGTCCTGCGTTGTCGGGATCGAGGAAAGTCCGCACTCCAAAGAGCACGGCGTCGGATAGCACCCGGGGCGGGGAACCCTCCGTGAGGAGCTAACCTGCCGGACAAGGGCCACAGAAACAAACAGCCACCCCCTCTCCAGCTCTCCCCCAAATCTTTCGATTTGGGGGAGGGGGAAGGGTGGGGGCGGTGATGGTGAAAAGGTGGTGTAAAAGACCACCGGCATCCGCAGTAATGCGGGTGGCCAGGTAACCCCCGCCGGGAGCAAGGCCAAGCAGGGACGAAGTCGTCCGCGGACGACGGGAGAC
>JBLNAU010000199.1:0-5471 GCA_050259515.1 Syntrophothermus sp. | reverse complement strand
AGGGCTGGGGGACTTTGCTGGCAGCCTTCAATGCCGAGCGGATCATCAGGAACTCGGTAATGTTCTCCATGGTGATCATACCCACCAGCTGGCCGCCATGCGTGACAGGCAGCGACTTCGTTCCCGTCTCCTGCAGACGGGTCAATACCGGCTCGAGCATTTCATACGAATCCACCTCGGGCAGGTCCCGGCGGATGAAATCCATCACCGGAGCGGACTGGCCGTGCTCGGTCAACGCTCGCATGAACGCGTCCCGTTCCAGAACACCGGCCACTTTACCATGGGCATCCACCACCGGGAAATCATGCTGCGATCCCGCCAGGATATAAGCCACCACCTTGGCAAGACTGTCGCCCGGCGAGAGAGTCCGAAACTCGGTCATCATCGCCCGCGTCACCGGGATGCCGCCCATGGAATTTTTTACCTGGACCGCTCCTGCCTCCTGCGAAGCCCCGATCCAGACGAACAGGGCAATAAAGAGCAGGAACGGATTGCCAAACAGACCCACAAAACCCATCAGGAACGCCATGCCCTGACCGATGTAGGCTGCGACCTGCGTGGCATGAACATAATCCATGCGCATGGCCAGCAGGGCTCGTAAGACACGTCCACCGTCCATCGGGAAGGCGGGCAGAATATTGAACAGCACCAGTGAAAAGTTGACGATCATCAGGCGTTCCAGGATGGAGCCGGAGCCAACAGTGATCTGGTTCAAGGGTACCAGTGTATTGGTCACCATCAAATAGGCCAGCAGCAGCACACCGATCACCACATTCACCGCCGGTCCCATCAGCGCGACCCAGAGCTCCTCCACCGGTTTCTCCGGCATCCGCTCAAGCCTCGCCACGCCGCCGATCGGGTACAGGGTAATATCACGGGTTTTGATCCCATACCGCCGGGCAGTCAAAGCGTGACCGTATTCATGTAAAACCACACATAAAAAGAGGGCCAGGATGAACAGAATACCCTTTAGAACGTCACCCCAGTTCCGGTTTTCCAGCCACTGGCTGTATCCCACCCAGGCGATAATCAGCAGGAACGTCGCGTGGACGAATACATCGATACCTGCAAAACGACCCAATTTCCATTGCCATTTCATAAGGTTCACTCCTTAGTCTATTAGATGACATTCTACACAGAATTTATAAGAAAAATGTTATAAATATTCTCTCAAGAACTATCAAATTATCAAAATAAAACCATCCCTATTTGTGAACCGCACATCGAGGTGGTCATTCAATAAACTAAACGAAAAAAGGGTCCGGCTGTTGTCTGGCCGCGAATCCTTCCGGTCCCCCGTCTCCTCCGCCTGTGGAAGGGAGTATTCCGGGCGGTGCTGAGAGGACGCGTATAATAGAAAAACCTAGGAGCAAACCATGCAAATTGTCCTTGTTCATGTCCATGTCAAGACTGAGTTTGTCGAGACATTCAAGCAGGCAAGCATCGAGAATGCCAGTAATAGTGTAAAGGAGCCGGGGATTGCACGCTTCGATGTGATCCAGCAATCCGATGATCCAACCCGGTTCATCCTGGTGGAGGTGTACAAAACCACCGAAGCACCCGCCGCGCATAAGGAAACCGCCCATTATGCGAAATGGCGTGACACGGTTGTAGGGATGATGGCCGAGCCCAGGCAGGGTATTAAGTATAGTAATGTCTTTCCTGCGGATGAGAACTGGTAAGCCATGTTCTCCTTCGAGTTTGCAACGGCCAATCGAATCCTTTTCGGGCCCGGCATGGTCAATGAACTCAGCAAGCTGATCGGGAAAGATGGGAAACGTCTGCTTTTGGTGCACGGGCGTTCCTCGGATGCAATTCCGCGCCTGAGAAAGATTCTCTCTTCCTCAGAGCGTTCCATCACGGAATTCCAAGTCCATGGCGAGCCAACAATTGACGTGGTCCGGGCGGGCCTGGAAGCTGGGCGAGGCTGCGACCTTGTCATCGGCCTCGGCGGCGGGAGCGTACTGGACACGGGCAAAGCCATTGCAGCCCTGGCGACGAATCCCGGTGAGATCACGGATTACCTCGAAGTCGTCGGCAAAGGCCAGCCGCTGGTCCACGCGCCGCTTCCCTACATTGCCATCCCCACCACCGCAGGGACCGGTTCGGAAGTGACCCGCAACGCGGTGATCGAAGCCCCCGAACAAAAAGTGAAAGTCAGCCTGCGAAGCCCGTGGATGCTGCCGCGGGTGGCGTTGATCGATCCCGAATTGACCCATACCCTGCCGCCAGCAGTCACGGCTGCCGCCGGTCTGGATGCACTTACCCAATGTATCGAGCCATTTGTTTCCGTCAAAGCCAACCCCATGACCGACGCCATTTGCCGGGAGGGCATCCAGCATGCCGCCCGCTCTCTGAGACGCGCCTATGAGAATGGATCCGACCCGCAGGCGCGCCAGGGAATGTCGCTCGCCGCTTTGTTTGGCGGATTGGCCCTTGCGAACGCCGCGCTGGGAGCCGTGCATGGATTCGCCGGACCCCTGGGCGGAATGCTGCACGCGCCGCATGGAGCCGTTTGTGCGCGTTTGCTGCCGCCCGTCATGGAAGCGAACATCCAGGCGTTGGAGGAACGTCAGTCCGGGCACCCGGCCCTCCAGCGCTACGAAGAGATCGCCAGGATCCTGACCGGTGACGCCTCCGCGACCGCCCAGGAGGGCGTCGAATGGACGAGCCGGCTCGTGAGCGACCTGCAAATTCCCACCCTCTCCCAGCAGGGAATGAAGCAGGAGCAATTTCCCGAAGCCGTCGAAAAGACCCTCAAATCCAGCAGCTTCAAAGGCAACCCGATTCCCTTGAACGAAACAGAGCTGTACGAAATCCTGGAAAAAGCTCTCTAAACAAAAAGTGCGCTCGTCCATGGGACAAGCGCACCCAACTATCTCTATTCCCTGTTCTCTTCTCTCTTTTCTACTTTATAATCCCCAGCTTCTTCCCCGCCTCGCCAATGACATCCATGGCGCGCTCGATTTCGCTGGGCTCGTGTGCGGCAGTGACCGTGGCGCGCAGGCGGGCCAGTCCTTCAGGCACGGCGGGAGAGACAACCGGGAGCACGAACACGTCATTGTGCTGGGCTTCGCGGGTCATGGCAAACGCCCTATCGTCGTCGCCGCACAGCACAGGGACAATGGCCGTCTCGGTCAGCATGGTGTCGAAGCCCATGCTTTTCAACCCACCGATGAACTGCCTGGTGTTCTGGTTCAGCCGCTCGATACGCCAGGGCTCATCGAGAATGACCTTGAAGGCTTCATTGGCTGCGGCAGCCTGGGCCGGCGGCAGGGCAGCCGAGAAAATATAGGCCCGGCTGGCATGGCGCAGATAGGTGATGATCTCCTTCTTGGAGGCCACATACCCGCCCACCGACGGGATGGTCTTGCTCAGGGTTCCCATCTTGATGTCGATCACATCCCCCAGGCCATAGTACTCCTCGATCCCGGTCCCCTTCTCCCCCAGCACACCCACCGAGTGAGCCTCATCGATCATCAGCCAGGCGTTGTATTCTCTGCACAGCTCCAGCACCCTGGGCAGATCGATGATATCGCCATCCATGCTGAACACGGAGTCGGCGATCACCAGCTTGGCCACATCCGGCGGCGCATTTTTGAGCAGGTTCTCCAGATGCGCCATGTCATTATGGCGGAAGCGGCGGAACTCCGCGCCCGACATCAAACAGCCATCCACGATGGAGGCATGATTTAACTTGTCCGAAAAAATGTAATCACCGCGCCCCATCAGGGTGGAGATCACGGTCAGGTTGGTGGCATACCCCGAGGTATAGGTAATGGCCGCTTCGGCATGCTTGAAATTTGCAATGGTCTCTTCCAGCTCATCGTGGATCGTAAGCGTTCCCGCCAGGGTGCGTACGCCGTTCGTTCCCGTTCCAAACTTGTCGACTGCCCTCTTTGCTGCTTCGTTGATGCGCGGGTGCCCCACCAGCCCCAGATAACTATAGGAGGCATACATGCCCATGATCCGTCCATTTACACGGACTTTCGAGTCACTGAGCATCTCCTCCACAGCCTGGTTGTAAAAGTAGAGATCATTCTCTTTAAGCCTTGCCACGCGATCCGTGAACGCCCTGATTCGGCGGGTCACTGAGTCATCTGTGTTGTGTAAATCCATGCGTCGTCCTCCGGAAAAGAATGCGGTAAGTTTACCATGAGCAGGTGCTTCAAACCCCGCAGGGCTTGGCCCGGGCAGGCTTAGGCCAGTTTTATGGATCGCCCGGTCCGTGCCGATTCGATCAGGGAGACGATCGTCAGCACATTGCCCCGGCTGTCGTCGAGGGAAATGCGCGGTGCCTTCCCGAGCAGGATTGCGTCCGCCATGTCCTCCACTTCGTAGAGATACAGGTCACCGGCCTTGATCCGGATCGCCTCTGTCTTGTCGCCGCGCGTCAAGTAGATCTTCTCATCGGACCCCGGTTTGACCGGGTGCGGGATGTTCAGCGTCCCCTCGCTGCCGATGATCTCCATAAAATAATGGAGCGGGGCAACAAAGCTGCTGTCGAACTGGGTGAAGATGTCGTTCGCAAATTTCAGCTGGCCCACAAAGGTCACATCGATCCCGGTTGGACCCAGGATCTGCCAGCCGAACACCTCGAGCGGATTTTCACCCACCACCGACCGGGCAAAATGGATCGGATAGCAGCCCACGTCCCACAGGCTCCCGCCTCCCCAGGCCGGCTGCGTGCGCACATCCGCTTCGCGCGAGAGCATATACGTGAAGGAGCCGCGGATCAGCTTCAGAGTTCCGAGCGAGCCGTTCCGGATCAGTTCCAGTGCCTTGAGCGTCTGCGGATGATGGCGATACATGAATGCTTCGGCGACCACACGCCCATGCTGCTGGGCGGCAGCCTTGACCGCATCCACTTCCTCCACGCTCAGGGTCAGCGGCTTCTCACACAGGACATGCTTGCCCGCTTGCACGGCCTTGATCGTCCATTCCGCATGCAGGTGATTGGGAAGGGAATTGTAGATCACGTCGATCTCGGGATCGGCCAGCAGCTCCTCGTAGGAGCCATAGGCACGCTGGATCTTTTTCTCGCGGGCATAGGCATCGGCATTGTCCTTCGTCCGTGAGGCGACGGCCAGCAGCCGGTTGCGCTTCGAGGATTGAAGAGGAGGGATCAATGCCCGGTTGATATTGGCAGTCGAAAGCAAGCCCCAGTTGAGTATGTCGTTGGTCATGATAAATCCACCTTTCTAAAAATGATGCCGAGTATAAAACGAATCATATCACCCCTTCGGAGTTTGTAATAATACACATCCTTTTCCAGGAACGTGACACCCCATCACGATTTTGAGGGGGTGTGATTGACTTTCTAGGCGATCATGGCTTCCGGATCTGTGAGGCCTTCGCAGAACCCGCAGCCGCGCCTCTCGGCTTCGACAATGGCCTGGTCGCTGGACCAGAAGAAATTGTCTTCACCGAGGGTTCCGAGCAGCCCGCCGCGCTCGAGCATCTGGCGCGCG
>JBLNAU010000198.1:0-2697 GCA_050259515.1 Syntrophothermus sp. | reverse complement strand
GTGGCCGGGATCTACTGGCTTTTCAGCAGCATCGGTACTGGGATTACGCCGACCAGCGCCACGCGCGAACAACACAGGCTGGTCACCCATGGACCCTATCGCTGGGTGCGCCATCCGCTGTATACCATCGGCTCATCGCTCTTCATTGCGTTTGGGATGATGGCAGACAACTGGTTCATTGCTGTGCTGGGTATCCTGGCATTCATCGCCATGGCCGTCCGGACACCCAAAGAGGAAGCCAATCTCATCGAGAAATTTGGCGATGAGTATCGGGAGTACATGAAACGCACCGGAAGATTCTTCCCGAAACTTGGAGGCAATGTATGAATTGGATCTGGCTGTTATTGATCCTGGCTGTGATCGTGCTGGCTCCTCGTTATGGAGCCCTGGCACAAACCCGCAAGTGGCGCATCGCCCGTCAGCGTGAGCAGGTCGAGGACGCCCTCAAGCATCTCCTCGACCGCGAGCAGGAGGGACGACATGCTTCGCCGGAATCCCTGGCCGGAACACTCAACCTTTCACGCGTGAACGCGACACGCTTGATCACCGACATGGAGTCGCAGGGGCTGTTGAAAACCCAGGGCTCCCAGCTCAACCTCACCACCGAGGGTGAGCGCTGGGCCATGCATATTGTTCGTGCACACAGACTGTGGGAGCGATATCTGGTCGATGAAGCGCGCATGCCCCTAAACCGGATTCACGGCGAGGCCCACAAGCGCGAACACTCGATGACGGAAGCCCAGCTTAACGAAATGGATGCCGCACTTGGACATCCCACCCGCGATCCACACGGAGATCCCATTCCCTCGCGCGAAGGGAAAATGCCGTCCGTGGAGGTGACCTCCCTTACCGCATTGCAGGAGGAAGGTCCCGCCCGGATCGTGCATATTGAGGACGAGCCTGGGATCGCCTTCGATCAGATCCTGGCCGCGGGGCTCCGCCTCGGGCAGACCGTCCGCATCATCGAGCGGACCCCGCAGCGCATCGTCCTGAGTGACGGTGAAAACGAATATCGTCTCGCTCCGACCATTGCTGCCAACCTGGGAGTTGCCCCGCTGCAATCCAGTGATTTCGCCCGGGCGAATGCCATCCCGCTTGCCGAGCTGACCCGGGACCAGCGTGGGGAGATTGTCCATCTGGACGATGCGGTACAGGGGTTCACGCGCAGGCGCTTTCTGGACCTGGGTCTGACACCGGGGACGACGATCTACCCGGAGCTTGGCAACTTCTTTGGCGACCCGCGCGCATATCGCGTGCGCGGCACCCTCATCGCCCTGCGCAAAGATCAGGCCTCGCAGATCTGGGTCAAACCGGTTTAAGACTCAACGATTCGAAGGGTTCAAGAGAAGAGAGGAATAATGGCCGACAATAAAAAAATTACCCTCCCTACCGAACATTGTGAGGAGTGCCCTGCGTTCTACCGTCTGGAACAGATGGGATTCAAAGTTGGAGATTTCGATCGGGTCGTGGCACTGGCTGGCAATCCAAACACAGGCAAGTCCACGGTCTTCAATGCATTGACGGGGCTTAAGCAGCACACCGGCAACTGGCCGGGCAAAACGGTAACCCGCGCGGAAGGCGGATATCAATTCAACGGGGTGCGTTACAAACTTGTGGATCTACCGGGGACATACTCGCTCCTGTCTGCATCGCAGGATGAGGAAGTGGCACGCGACTTTATTCTGTTCGGCCAGCCGGACTGTACGATCGTCGTGACAGACGCCACTGCACTTGAGCGCAATCTCAACCTCGTCATGCAGGTCATGGAGATCACCGACCGGGTTGTGGTGGCAGTCAACCTGATGGACGAAGCCCGCCGCAAGGGGCTGGAGGTGGACACACGCTCCCTCAGCCGCGACCTGGGTGTTCCGGCCGTTCCGATCACTGCCCGCAGCGGTGAAGGAATTGCCACCCTGCTTGCAACGGTCGCCGACCTGATCGGCGGCGAGATCACCACCAAACCACTACGAGTGGAAGGGACGCCTGAGTTTCAGCGCGCGGTCAACGAGCTTGTACCGATGATCGAGACCATCGCGCCCGGGATTCCAAACGCCCGCTGGCTGGCCATTCGGCTGCTGGATGGAGATCACAAGGTCCAGGAGGCGCTGGTTTCCGGGGAGCTAATGCAGCGGGTTGCCCGCCAGCAGACGGCGGATATTCAATTCAGCCGCAAGATGTCGGTGGAAGGAAGACAATAGAGGCATCCATGACTCAGGAAACTTTAAACGCGTACGACGTATTATCCAAAGCAGAGGCTTTGCGCGGTACTCTTTCCACCAGTTATCGCGACGAGATCGTCAAATCTCTTTACAACGAAGCCGAGACCATCGCCAGGCGGGCGGTCAAGACTGCCCTGGATAAGAAGTATGACTTTGATCAGAAAATAGACCGGCTGGTCACCTCTCCGATCGTCGGGCTGCCCCTCATGCTGATCCTGCTTGGCATCATCATCTGGATCACTGTCTCCTTTGCCAATGTCACCTCGACAGCCATTGGAAACGTCCTGTTCGCTTTCGGGGATTGGGGGCGGGTTCTTTTCAACCAGATCGGGATGCCCTGGTGGGTCACCGGATTCATCTGGGATGGGGTCTATCTGGCGCTGGCCTGGGTGGTGAGCGTGATGCTTCCACCGATGGCCATCTTCTTCCCGTGCTTTACATTCCTGGAGGATCTTGGCTACCTGCCGCGCGTGGCCTT
>JBLNAU010000197.1:0-2770 GCA_050259515.1 Syntrophothermus sp. | reverse complement strand
ATCCGCATGGCTGCATCAAGCTCTGCCTCAGCCAGCGCCAGCTTTTTGTACTTTGCCAGCACCGGCGGAAGTTTCGCATCCGGTTTTGCCGTAAAAAGGTATGCGCCTAGATCCGAGTCGTACTTGAGGAAACCAAAGCTGCCAACCGTGTAGTCGTACGGGTACGCAGCCCGGCCTAAATCGCCCAGATCCTCGCGCGCCGGCAGCCCAGTGCCGTCTTTGTATGCGGCAATCACCACCTTCCCTTCGCACTGCTTTGCAATGATGCGGTTCACTTTTTCCCGCAGGTATTTATCCTCGTAACCAGTCATATGATCCTCCTTTGTGTTTTGTTATTGAATGAATGACCAAGGTAAAGACGAACCTTAAATAACCAGCCAACGTTCACATTCTGCTCTGTGCGAACAGGCAACAGAACAGCAAACAAAAAGAATCCAAAGGCTTGAATTCCTTGTGTTTGCTGTCCGGTAGACATCTCTCGGTGTTTTGGGACTTGAGATTTCCCGGCAGCTGATTTCGATTGCTGGCCAGAACACAATGATGTATGCTGAAACCGGAATAATCAGGCTAAAAACAGCGAAAGTACGAAACCTGGGGAAGTGGTGTTCAGGGAGGAGGTCAGGGTGACAACAGAACCAGTGGCAGGAAAAGAATGCAGCTCTGTGGGTTCAAAGCAGTTAACATTCACTGCTTACCCCAATCGGGATACCAATCTTGGCGATCTGCGCATCTCCAGAGCCATGCCCATCCGAGATCGACGCATGGTTGGACCCTGGTGTTTCCTGGATCGGTACGGACCGTTGGTGTTCGCTGGAGATAAGCCGATGAATGTGCCGCCCCACCCGCATATTGGCATCCAGACCGTCTCCTGGCTGTTGGAGGGGGAAGTGCTGCATACTGACAGTCTTGGCTCCGAAGCAATTGTGCGACCAGGCGGGGTCAATGTGATGACCTCTGGAAATGGCATTACCCATGCGGAAGAAACACCGGTCAATAACAGCGGGCGCTTAAATGGCGTACAGCTTTGGGTGGCACTGCCAGAGGAATACCGCAACATCAATCCGTCATTCAGGAATGTGGAGCAGGTGCCGGTGATTGACACGCGTGGTGGATTGATCCAGGTATTTGCTGGCTCTTTGGGGGACTATACTTCGCCCGCACCCTATTTCTCTGAAATCCTTGGGCTGGATGTGCAAGTTCATTCAGGAGAAACCGTAGCGTTTGAAATTAATCCCGAATTTGAACATGCGGCCCTGGTACTCAGCAGCGATTGCTCGTTTGAAAATCAACCGTTAGAAGAACGCACTTTATATTATTTCGGAACACGCCGGGAGAGTATTTCATTCAGCAGCCAGCGGGGAGGGCGAGTTTTGTTGATCGGCGGGCTGCCTTTTCCAGAAACAATCTTGATGTGGTGGAATTTTGTGGCGCGCACGCCAGAGGAGATCGCGCAAGCACGAGCCGATTGGGAGGCAGCCCGGGAAGGAGCGAGCACCCGATTTGGACATGTACTGGGCGAGCACGGAGCGATGCTGCCTTCCCCGACTCTCGTCCGATTCGCTCGACCCAATCCGGCCAGCTAATGCCCAGACAACATTTACACCGAGAGAAAATCTCAAAGCGCATGGTTATGAATCAGGAGGCGGAGACCCGCCCCCTGATTTTCTACTTACCATCCACGTGCATCGGCATCAAAATATACAGGTACTCCTCCTCTCCCGCCGGGCGGATGATCGCTGGCGTCTTGTGTGAAGTGGTCTCAATGACGACACTCTGCGTGCGGATTGCCTCCAACCCTTCCTGCAAGAACTTCACATTGAAAGCAATGGTCAGTTCCGGCCCGGTCACCGCCGCCGGCAGTTCGACCTCACTCTCACCCGTGTCACCGGATTCAGCCAGCACAGTAACTTTGCCGATCTGATCCTCGCCTGGCGTTATGCGCAGCTGGATCACATTGCCGCCTTCGCGAGCAATGATCCCCGCCTGCTTGCAGGCTTTCAGCAGATCTGCAGTGGCCAGAACCGTCCGGGTCTTGTAGCTTTTTGGGACGATCATCTGGTAATCCGGGAAGCGGCCGTCAATCAACTGGGATACGAGCTGAACTTGGGCAGCGCGCAGAACGACCTGCGAGCCTTTGGAGGGAACAAATAGCCGAACGTGGTCGGGCTTGGTGGCACTCAGAATCCGCAGCGTCTCTTTCAAGGACGAAGCCGGGATGATTACCTGCTTGCTGCTCACTTTGTCCGGCAGGGTTGCTTTCTTGACTGCCAGTCGGAATCCATCTGTAGCTGCCATCGTAAGGGTAATGCCATCCAGAGAGAGCTGTACCCCTTCCAACACTGGCCGGGCTTCGTCGGTTGAAGCCGCGAAAGCGGTTGCCTGGATCATCTCCTTCAACAGAGATGCCTCGAAAGCAATGCCACTGGAAACATCATGCTCTGGGATCGCTGGGAATTCTGATGCTTCAATCCCACGGACGACACCTTTGAAGGTACCGCTTTTGATCGCCGCCTCTGGCTTGCCGTTCACCGTGAACTGCACCTCGCTGTCAGCCAGCGAGTTGATGATATCGGTCAGGGTCTTAGCCGGCAAGGTCAGGGCGATCTGTCCATCCAACCGGGCATCCATCCATACCGAAACGCCCAGAGTCAGATCCGTCGCGGCCAGCCGCAGCTGCCCGCCATCGCTTTCGATCAGGATATTGGACAGGATCGGCAGGTGCGGGCTGGAAGCTACTGCCCGGCCCACGATGGAAAGGCTTTCGGAAAAC
>JBLNAU010000196.1:0-5024 GCA_050259515.1 Syntrophothermus sp. | reverse complement strand
CGCTCCAGCCGTCGTCCCCGGCGGCTTATAAAGGAGGAAGCATGCAGTATGTAAATCTTGGAAAGACTGGAATGAAAGTTTCCCGCCTGTGCCTGGGCATGATGAGCTATGGGTCAAAGACCTGGCGGGAATGGGTTCTCACGGAAGAGGAAGCCAGGCCCTTTGTGAAGCGGGCGCTGGATGCCGGCATCAACTTCTTCGACACAGCCGATGTCTATTCCCTGGGGGAAAGCGAGAAGATCACCGGCAGCCTTCTCAGGCACTTCGGTGTAAGACGGGAGAATGTCATCGTCGCCACCAAGGTCAATGGACAGATGAGCGATGACATTAACGACCAGGGCCTGTCGCGCAAGCACATCCTGGACTCGATCGACAAGTCCCTGCAGCGGCTGCAGATGGAGTATGTCGATCTGTATCAGATCCATCGCTGGGATTACAACGTGCCGATCGAGGAGACGCTCGAAGCACTGAACGATATTGTCCGGGCCGGGAAGGCGCGCTATATCGGTGCCTCCTCCATGTTTGCGTGGCAGTTCGCCAGGGCGTTGCATGTTTCGGAGAAGCATGGCTGGAGCCGGTTCGTGTCCATGCAGAATCATTACAACCTGGCCTATCGCGAGGAGGAGCGTGAGATGATCCCGCTGTGCATCGATCAGGGAATTGGCCTGATCCCCTGGAGCCCGCTGGCGCGTGGATTCTTTGCAGGCAACCGCAAACGCGGCGGAGGCGGTGAGACGACACGTGCCCAGACCGATCCGTTTGCCAACAGCCTGTATTTCCGCGATGAAGATTTTGACGTGGCAGACCGGGTGGCAGAGGTCGCCCGGGAGCGCGGCGTCACCGGTTCACAGATCGCCCTGGCCTGGATCCTGAACAAGCCCTATGTCCACAGCCCGATCATCGGCGCGACCAAGATGGAGCATCTCGATCAGGCCATCGCTGCCCTGGAGCTCAAGCTGTCCGACGAGGAGATGAAGCGGCTGGAGGAGCTGTACAGACCTCATCCCATCCTGGGGCATGCCTAGTACCGCAACAAGCTCCATTTGTGGAGGGCTAATGTTGATAATGCACCTTCAAATAAGCGCGAGACCCTACAGCTTATGGAAGTTGCGCCACTAGTCCGCGTCGCAATGGATTAACAAAATCGTTCTTTACCAAAAGGATACAGTTCCGGCTCTATTGAAATTTCACGCGGTAAAATTGATTTATGGAAAAAACTCTTACTGTTGTCATTCCCATGGCGGGCTGGGGTACACGCATGCGCCCGCACACCTACAGCAAGCCCAAGCCGCTGGTCAGCGTGGCGGGCAAGACCACACTTGAACATTTGCTCGATATGTTCAAGACGCTGCCGCCCTCTGTAGATGCGGAGTATGTATTTATTGTAGGGCCATACCTGGGCGAGCTGCAGGTGCCTGAATTCATCCTGGAGAACTATCCGGATCTCAAGGCACATTATGTGGTCCAGCATGAAATGAAGGGACAGTCCCACGCGCTCTGGCTGGCGCGTGAATACCTGCATGGGCCCATGATGGTCGTGTTTTCCGATTCGATCCTCGACACGGATTTTTCCTTCCTCGACCAGGAAGAGGCGGATTGTGTGGCCTGGGTGCTGCCGGTCCCCGATCCGCGGCGGTTTGGTGTGGCTGAAGTTGGCGAAGATGGATGGGTGAAGCGTTTCATTGAAAAGCCCACCACCATGGACAACAACCTGGTGGTCATCGGTTGTTATTATTTCAGGAATGGCGACAAGCTGCTCGAGGCGATCGAGGAGCAGATGGAACGCAACCTGGCGCTCAAAGGGGAATTTTTCCTGACCGATACCATCTCGGTCATGATCGAGAACGGTGCAAAGGTACGGACCCAGAACAGTGGAAGCTGGCTGGATACCGGGACAATCGATGCCACCCTGGATACGAATAAAGTCCTTCTCGAGCGCGGTTCTGCCAATGTCACAAAGGATGAGAAGCGCGGCAGCGCACAGATCCTTGCTCCTTCCTTCGTTCATCCCACAGCCGAGATCACGGAGGCGGTGATCGGTCCCTATGCATCCATCGGGGCCGATTGCAGGATCAGCCAGGCGGTGATCCAGGATTGCATCGTCGAGGCAGGCACGGAGATCCAGCGTACGGCATTGACCCATTCCCTGATCGGCCGCAATTGCTACATCGAAGGGCAGCTGAACAAGGAAGAACCGATGATCGTGAACATCGGCGACAACAGCTCGGTGGTGGCAAAATAACCCATGAATACGGTGGAATGCCGCTCCGATTCGACCTACGCAGAGCGCCCTCTTTCGGTGACGTGGCAGGGGGTCCGCTACGAGGTTGCGGAGATCGTCTCCCGCTGGCGCGGTCCCGGTGAGATGGGATTCCGGGTCAAGACCACCGACGGACAGGCTTTTGATCTTACCTATCGGGAAGTCCCCGATGAATGGTTGGTACAACCGATCTAATTCTTAGATGCTCCGGACGGCGCGCAAAGACGCAGCGTAATGAGCAATCAAAGGAGGCGTAATGCAGGAAGTGACTGATGTTCAACGTCTGTCAAAAAGAGTAGCTGGATTAAAGCCTTCAGGCATCCGGAAATTTTTCGACATTGCCGCGACCATGAAGGATGTCATCTCGCTTGGGATCGGCGAGCCTGATTTCACCACGCCCAGACCGATCCTGGAGGCGGGTATTCGCTCCCTGCAGAACGGCGAGACCCACTACACATCCAACTGGGGAAAGATCGAGCTTCGCCAGGCCATCGCCGAAAACCTGATGCGGCTTTATAACGTCAAATATGATCCCACCACCGAGATCATCGCAACGGTGGGCGTCTCGGAGGCGTTGTACCTGACTTTCACCGCCCTGCTCGACCCGGGCGATGAAGTCATCATCCCGACTCCCTGCTTTGTCTCCTACCAGGCCGAAGTCATCATGGCCAACGGCGTTCCGGTGGAGGTGGTGGCCCGTGAAGAGAACGATTTCATGGTGGATCCAGAGGATATCCGCAAGGCGGTCACCCCGCGCACTAAAGTGATCTTTATCGGCTACCCGTCCAACCCGACCGGCGCCGTGGCGACCCGCGAGGTCATGCTTGAGATCGCCAAGATCGCCGAGGAGCATAATCTGCTGGTCGTTTCAGACGAGATCTACGACCGCCTGGTCTATGACTTTGAACACGTCTGCTTCCCGTCGCTGGATGAAAGCATAAAGCACCGCACAGTGCTGCTGGGCGGCTTTTCCAAGGATTATGCCATGACCGGCTGGCGGATTGGCTATGCCTGCGGCCCGGCTGACATCATCCAGGGACTGGTGCGCATCCATCAGTACACCATCATGTCCGCCCCCACCACCGCCCAGGATGCCGCGTTGGAAGCCCTAAAAAATGGAAATTCCTATGTCGAGGAAATGGTTGCGGAGTACGACCGCCGCCGGAGGCTCCTGGTCGCCGGTCTCAACCGGCTCGGGCTGCACACCTTTGAGCCGCGCGGTGCCTTTTATACCTTTCCCAATATCCGCACCTCCGGCATGGACGATGAAAATTTTGCCGAGAAATTATTGCGCGAAGAGCATGTCGCGGTCGTGCCAGGCAATGCCTTTGGCCCGGGCGGTGACGGGTTCGTTCGCATGTGTTATGCCACAGCCTATGAGCAGATCGAGGAGGCATTACATCGCATGGAAAAGTTCATGAACCGCTATGGATAGCGCATCCCCCTAAATCCACCAGAATTTACCATCCCCGAGGCAGCCGCCTCGGGGATGGTTTTATGGGGTATGAAGCATAGGCGGCTTTTCCCGGGAAGTTGTGCTGTCAGGATACGACCTTTGCGCTGTTCAGGAACAAATTCAAAATGCTCAGCGTTTAACGAGCAGCTAACGGACCCAAGGATCCGTTCACAGGCAAAGGAGAAAAGCATGAAAACGAATTCGTCACACAATGTAATGGTCCAGGAAATGTCGGGGAGTTTATTCCTTCAAAAGCTGGTCGTCTCAGCCCTTATTATTGCCCTAATGCTCAGTGCCCTTCCGGCCCGCGCCGCTTTTGCAGCCGAGGCTGGCACCACCGATTATGCCCAGGAGTGGAGCGACAAACTCCTTAAGATCCGCTATTACGGTATGTTCTATGAGCGTGTAAGAGTCTACCCGGCGGATTTCGATGATCCTGATGAGCTGGTGCAGGCCCATAACCTCCTCAATAACTATGGGGTTGCCCTGAGGGCAGCGCAGAGAATCGTCGTCAACCACTCGGGCTTCAATCAAAAGGGCAAGGTCGTGAATGAAAATCTGGCCGACCAGTCTCTCAAGGATCTTTCCGAAAACCTTCGCCTCATGCGCGTCTACAAGGAAAAGCTCGCCGGGCTGGAGGGAGAGTATCGGCTGCTGCCAGTGAGTGCAATTACCACGACCGCCTCCCAGTAAACCTTCGCAATTCGGGGATGCGATGAATCTTCGTAAAATTGAATAAGATAAAATCCCCGGGATTTTCCTCCCGGGATGTTATTTTTCAAAATCTACCAGCCCGACAGCCTATCCAGCCGGTGCTGACCCAGCCATCCTGTACATGAACTACCTAGTTTCTGGTAGAGGGTTACCCCATGGATACATAGGATTCTCCACGATGGCGAGGCGGATTTTTTGGTCGTAAGATACATCTACACAACCCCAGGATGCTCCATTTGCGTTGAATGGATACAGGATCCCGAGGATGGTGGGCATATTTGATACCCGCTTTCAATCAGCCCATAAATCTAACATTTAGTGTTAAGGAGTAAAAGTATGAAAGATCAAGGATCGCGCACGTCCAATGCCGACGGCAAACTCGGGAAACCGCTATATACCCTGCTTGTTGTTTCTCTTATTGCCGCCTTCGTATTCGCTTCTCTTCCGATGAGCAGCGCTTTTGCAGCCCCGGTTGGTCCGGGTGGGAGTGGTTCGGGAAATGGCTTGGGGAACAGTAATCGAGACACCTGGGAAGCGAAAGTCAGGAATTTGCGGGCAGAGCTTTCAATCATCAACAATCTGCAAACGAAACCT
>JBLNAU010000195.1:0-10639 GCA_050259515.1 Syntrophothermus sp. | reverse complement strand
CCATGAAAGCGAAGTCCTTGAAGGCGACACGATAACCGAGCACGGTTTGCCAGAAGGTCTCGGGTTGTTCACGAGCATTCGGCTGAGGCTTTGTCTCGGGCAGCATACGGAACACCATTGCCGCGACCAGACAACTCACAATGGCATCGATCACGAACAGGTAGAAGAAGTTGATGTTCGCGACCACGCCGCCAATGGTCGGCCCGATGATCCAGGCCAGGTTGCCGACCACCCGCAGGATGCCAAAGCCCTCCTGTCTCTGCTTTTCGGGAAGGATGTCGGCAATCATCGCATTATGCGCCGGACCCGCAATGCTGGCCAGCAGCCCGACAATGATCATCAGTGGATAGAGCATATAGAGCTGGGAGACCAGGCCAAAGGTCAGCGTGCTCAGGGCACTGAAGACCAGGCCGAAAACGATCAGCTTCTTGCGTCCAAATTTGTCGGTCAGCGCGCCGCCGATGGCACTCCCGATCAGACCGAAGAGAGACGACATCCCAAGCAGGACGCCCGCCTGGGTCATGCCGACGTTGAACCTCTGGGTGATGTACAGGGCGAAGAATGGGAAGAGGAGCGTGCCCCCGATCCCGTCGATAAAACTGACGCCAACCACGACCCAGAAGAGACGCGGAAACTCATGATAGATTTTATTTAATCGGCTGAACATTCGAGTCCTTTCGTGAGGGAGGAGATCTAATTATAGCACAGTTGTTCTAATTTAACATTAAGGATTTAGTACCTCTTCCCAAATTTCCGGGCAGGCAGGGATATATACTCCGCTCTCCAAGAGTCAGGGCTCGCCTGGCAGTGTTCATTCACGCTGGGTTTCAATGGGATGCGGCACTAGAACAGCAGCCAATATGCCACGGCGATCATCAGAATGACAAGGACAAATATCCATCGTGCAGGCGTGTAATGATCATATTCCGGCTGCTTGTTAAGACTGTAGGATTCTGCTTCCTTAAGACGCTCCTGGATTCGTTCCTGGGCTTCTTCGCTGGACAGGCGATCGTTATACATGATATTTCTCCTTTCCGATTGTGCATTTGCTGAGTAAACAAAGGATCCAAAGGATGACCGGGGCAGATACCGCCAGGGTGACGATTCGCCTGTTGACTGGCTTGTTTTTTGTCACCCGGAGTCTTGTGATACGCCTATCTGTTGGGTGCATAGGCCCTCTGCTAATGCTGGCCAAGCGTTCCCAGGGAGCGAACCTTGCGCTCCACCCGGTAGAAAGCCCAGGTGCCGAACCAGAGGAATACGAACATAAAAACGACCAGCAAGGCGATCTCAACGCCGATGGAGAGAATGGTGTTCGTCTTCAACAGCAGTCCGCGGGTGGCATCCAGGCCGTAGGTTAAGGGCAGGAGCAGGGAAATGGGCAGCAGCCACTTGGGCAGCACATTGACCGGAAAATCAGCCCCGGAGAAGACCTGGACCATGAAGGAGCTTGTATCCACCAGCGTATTTGCCTCGCGCATCAGGAGCACCAACCCCGCGAAGGCAAAGCCGAACCCGTAAAGCGCAATCAGCATGGGAACGATCGCCATTAACGCCTGCGTCACATTACCGGTGGGATGAAAGCCAAAGACAAAGTAACAGATGACCAGCATGCCCAGGGAGGTGATCGTGGTGACGATCAGGTTGGTGACGGAGCGTCCCATCAGGATCGAGAGACGGGGAATGGGGGTGAGCCAGTTGGATTCCATGACCCCGGCATCCATGTCATTTTTGAGGGCATAGCCCATGCCCCAGAACACGGCATTGACAAAGTTGCCCAGGATGGCTCCAAGGATCAGAAAGGACATATAGTCTGTGGTGCCGCTGTATTGGGCGAACCCGTAGGCCTGTCCGTTGGTGCTGAATGCCATCCCCATAAAGTAAACGGGGGCAAGCCAGATCACCGGTTGGAAAACAGTGGAGACGGCGTTGAGCGGATATCGCCAGTACTGCTTCCAGTCCTTGCGGATGATTGCAGACAAGGCCCGCAGCTGGGATGCAAATGTAGGCTGGTATAAAAGTGTATTTGTTTCCATGGCTAATATTGTCCAATCGCGCCGGTTCGGCGGGCGCGTCGCTCCATCCAGGTGAATGCTCCATAGCCCAGGGCCAGCCAGAGAATGCCAAACAACACCAGCATCTTGAGATCGAATGCGATGGCAGGCAATCCTTCATTTGAGAGGGCAGCCGTTCGGATGGCATGGATGATATAGGTTTGTGGCAGCCAGACGGAAACAGCACGCATCCACTCAGGCAGGATGCTGATGGGATAGGTGATCCCACAGAAAACCATGACCATGCCGCGCACGAGATACACAAACGCATTGGCTTCCTTGACATTGATCACAATGCTGGCGAAGGCAAAGCCCAGTCCATAGATGGACGGGATGGCGACCAGGATGGCGAGCAGGGTAAGCCACAGGCTCCCCTGAAATTTCACGCCAAAGATCAACACGAATTCGATCGCCGACACGGTCAGGAACATGAGCATGGAAAGGAGCTGAGGGGCGCTGCTGCCCAGGAGATAGGCGAAGCGCCAGGTGGGGGAGAGCCAGTTCGACTCAAGCGTGCCGCGCATCTGCTCGTTGCGCAGGGAGCCGCCGACGTTCCACAGCACCACGTTTTGCCACATCCAGATGATCGTGCCGATGGCCATATAGCCCGCATAATCCTGGATACCGGTAATGGATTGGAACTGGAGCAGGCCGACCCCATCCTTTCCGGAGAGGGCATGCGCGGTGAAGACGTAGGAAAGCGGAAAGATAATCGGCCAGATAAACAACGAGATGATCCAGCTTGGGTAGCGGAGAAAGATCACCCATTCGCGTTTCATTACCGCGGTTAAGGCGTGCCAGCCGGAGAGAAAGCCGGGCCGGCCCAGGGAGCTCGTCAAGGAGAGGCTAGGGGTTGTCATTCTTGAACCTCAATCCCGCAGTGCCTTGCCGGTCAGGTGGATGAACACGTCCTCCAGGGACGGTTTGACAATGTTCATATTGACCAGGCGTGTCCCGTTGCCGCTGATGTTTTCGACGATGCGTGGAATGGCCATGCGGCTGTTCTGTGCCTGCATGTTGACTTCCCATAGATCGGCCTCGCCCTGCTGGTGGGTTGTCAGGTTTTCGATGCCTGCAATGCTCTTGAGCTTGTCGGCAAGATCGTCATGCCAGCCTGACAGCTCCAGGCGGATGATTTCCTTCTGGTCGATGCGGCGCTTGAGACCTTCGGGCGTATCCAGGGCGATGACCTTGCCGGGGTCGATGATGCCGATCCGGTCTGAGAGCTGGTCGGCCTCTTCCATATAGTGGGTGGTCAGCAGGATGGTGTGACCCTCCTGCTTGAGCTGCGCGATCAGCTCCCGCAGGTTGCGCGCCGCCTGAGGGTCCAGCCCGAGCGTGGGCTCGTCCAGCAGCAGGATGGGGGGGCGGGCCAGCAGCGCTTTCGAGATGGCGACCCGCTGGCGCATGCCGGTCGAGTATTTCTCCACCAGCTCGTTGGCTCGATCCTTCAGTTCCATGCGCTCGACCAGCTCGTCCACGCGCTTCCTGGCAACGGCCGGGGGGATGTGATAGAGAGCGGCAAAATATTCCAGGTTTTCGCGGCCGGTCAGCTTCCAGTAGATGCTGCGCTCTCCGGCCAGGACAGTTCCCAGGCTGCGACGCACTTCATTGGCCTGTTTGACAATATCGAAGCCATTGACCGTCGCCGTACCACTTGTCGGTTCGAGCAGCGTACAAAGCATCCGGATCGTCGTCGATTTCCCGGCACCGTTGGGACCCAGCAGGCCGAAGATCTCGCCACGCCGGATCTCCAGGTCGACGCCATTGACGGCAGTAAACATGGCCTTGGGGGCCTTTTTGCGGAAGAGGCCTGGCTTTTCCTTTGGGGTGCCTTCTGTGGGCTTATCCCCTGTCCCGGGTCGGGCAGGGAATTTTTTTACAAGTTGTCTAGCTTCGATTGCCAAATCGCTCATGACTCTCTCCTTGTTAAACTCATTATCAATAAAATTAATAATTGATTGATGATTATTTACATATTACAACTTTAATTTTGAATTGTCAATAGTTTTGTAAGGAAAATTTACATTGAGTTTAAAAATATAAACAAAAATCCCGCCAGATGGCGGGATTTTGAAGGTTGGGTTAATCTCCACTGGGAAAGGGCTGTGGAAGAGGCTTTCGTTTCATATTCAAAAAGAGCAGCAGAACTAATAGGAAGCCCACCAAAGTGACCAGCAGCACTGCGGTCATGGCCTGCGGACCGGTGATCACAAATACCTGCCCGATGAGCCAGGGGAGGAGCATACTGCCCGTTCCTGCACCAACCAGGAACCAGCCTGTGATGGTGCCGGTGATCGTCATCCGTTCCCCGGCGAGCATGATCAGCGTGGGAAAAATGGAGGCCATGGAAAGGCCGAGGCCAAGCGTGCCAATCCAGAGGGCCGTGCCCGAATTCCGCCAGGCGATCATCACCGCGATGCTGATGGCGCATCCGATAATATCCATGAACAGGATGGGTTTGGAGCGGAGCTGGGTCGAAACCCAAACGCCAAGCAGTCTCCCAAAGGTGAATGCACCCCAGAACGCGGCTGCCAGGCGTGCCGCCGTGATCTCGTTTTCCAGATTGAGTTTGAGGGCATAGGTATAGATCCAGTTCCCGAAGCCAAGCTCGAGGCCCACGTAGAGAAAGAACAGGACGGCCAGCACCAGCACCGGCCAGCCCGGGAAAATGGTATTGCTGGCCTCTTCATTACGTCCGGCATGTTTTGGCTCCTGCAGGAACCAGAACCATACGGCCATGGGCACGCTGACGAGGGCGAAGGACCAGTACAGCCACTGGATGTCGCCGGTCACGAGAAGAACCTGTGCAAACAGCAGCGGTGCGATCAGCGAGCCGACCCCGAAAAAGAAATGCAATCCGTTTAAAAAGGGACCGGCTTTTTCACCGTGAGTCCACAGCAGCAGGGTATTGCAGCCTACATCCAGGATGCTGGCGGCCAATCCGTTGAGGAACATGGCGAACAGGAGGAGTGCCAGCGAGCGCGAGATGGGAATGAATATGCAGGTGATCGCCATGACCACCAAGGTGATGGACATAAATCGATGGGCCGAAAACCGGTCATAGATGCGGCCGCCAAAAAAAGAGCCGATTAAGTAACCCAGTGAACTCAATACGAAGATGTAGCTGATGATGTTCAAGGGGCTGGCCGTATGTTCGGCCAGTCTCAGCAGGCTGGGACCGGAGGCAGCGGTGGTTAACCCCAGGATGATGAAGGCGAGATAATAGGCGATGGTCGCGACAATGGGATGGGCAGGTGTGGCATTCTTGGAGGAGACAGACATCGAAGGCTACTTTCGTATGGAGTGGGATGGATCTTTCTGTTGAGTTATGGGGCGGGCCAGGGGATCTTCACCGGGCCTGCAAAGCCGTGCTTTTCCTGAAGCCAGACGTTCCCATGAGATGGCTGGCTGCACCCGGCCGCATCGTTGGGGACTGTGAGGTAGGGGAGATTGGTGCCAAGGGTTTCGAAGACGATCTGTCCGTTTTCACAGCGCCAGACTTCGACAATGTACTGGTGCATGTTTTCATCCTCATACTTCCCGGCGCTGATCGGAACTGCCTCCCAGTTGACCTCGACGCTGGTCCCTTTGCGGGTGGCGCTGGCCCAGCTCGGAGCCGGATAGTAAGGCGTAATGGGAAGCTTGGCGATCCCGGGATATACCACGGGCAGGGATCTCCAGTCCCCTGCAATATCGAGGAACTTGGTATTCACCCAGCATTTATTGGTGCCATCCACCCAGACCCAGTTATTGGCGTCCGTCCGGCCGATCAGCTTGATGTTGGCGCCGGCGCGCAGCGCGTACAGGTAGAGATATTCCGCCCCCGGACCATACCGGCAGCTAAGCAGATCCGCGGTCACCTTTGCTTGTAGACTTTCCACCACCGGCAGGGGACTGGGAGTTGCCGTTTCTGTCGCAAGGGGAGTGGATGTCTCAGTGGGAGGCAGCGGGGTAAAGGTCATCGTAAGAGGAGCGCTGGTTGGTGTGGAGGGGATTGCAGATATGGATGTTGCTAGGGTTGTCTGCGGTGCGGGGGGAGTAGGTTGCTGGGTATTCCCTGACGGGTTACATGAGAAAGTGGCCAGAAGCATCAGGATCAAAAGGTATCCTGGTTTGAATTTCATTTCCCCATTGTACCCCGCACATTACAGTAAAAGGGAAAAAGAAATGTGCGGGGTTGTACCCCGCACATCACAGGTAAAGGGAAAAAGAAATGTGTACCTAATAAAAACCCCGCCGGGCGGCGGGGGCGTGGTTGTTCAGAAGAGTTGATAAAACTGTAGCGCAAAGAAAAGATTTTCTACTCTACACCCTTCGCTAAGGCAAGCACAGGCTAGCGTTTCGGTTTTTCTTCCCGAAGCTCGTTTTCCTCTTCAGTGATAAGCGCCTTAAGAAGCGCAACTGCAGTTGCCTTGCGCTGCGCACTGTGGATATTCTTCAGGACGTAGATCGCTTCCTCCAGGGTGTCATCGTTGTCGCTACTGACGGGGAGCAGACCTGCGGCCCGGTAGGTCGTTTCGATGGGGACCTTGAGGGCGCGGGAAATAGCCTCGAGCGTAGCCGGCTGGGGGTGGCTTTTGCCATTCAGGAGCTTATTTATGACCGCCCGGTTCAAATCCGCAGCACGCGCCAGGTCAGACTGCGACCAGCCGCGTTTATTCATTTCTGCCTGAAGCCAATCGGAAAAGTAGATTCTTTCGCCCACAGATGCCATTTTGTCATAATCCTTGTTTGTAATGGGAGCAGGTTTGTTTCGTATTTATGTCAAAATTGGCTGTAATGGAATCTTCGATGCACACAAACCCCGCCACTCATTAGTATAGAGGAACTTAATTTTAGAAGCCCGATTAAAACCACACGCATAATCTATGCTTCGATTATCCACCTATCTCTTTATATTTATTATATCCAGATTGATGCAAAAGAAAAGTGTTAGTTTCGTATGGTATTGAACTGCAATAAAAGTAGCTCCGTCCAGCCTGAGGGGGGCAGGCTGGACGGAGCTTGTTGTAGTGTAGCATATTCACAGGTTAATTACAACGCCCCTGTTTTAGAAAATTCTTATCTTCCTTGAACCGAAATATTATCGTGGACGAGCGAACAATAGCCAGATCAGGCGGGTGATGATCCAGGCAATTAAGGCATACACCACGATCGCAATCAGGGCCGGGAATTCCACCTGGACGCTGCCAAAAGTTGGCGTATAGAGGAGGCCCTGGAATGGCCACAGGAAGGGTGCCGTAAAGAAATACACGAACTGGGCAAATGGACTGGCAGGGTTGGCCGCCAACAGTTTGAGCAGAAAGCGGAGTCCGATCATGCCATCCAGAACGACAAAACCCAGCATGATCAATCCGATCAAACGTCGTAGATCGGTATGGCTGATCGTCCACCCGTACCAGGTATATCTTGTTTCCGTTACGGTCGTCGGGATACGGTTTGGATCACGGGAACTGGTCATTTCAGTCTCCTTTTCTCGTTGCGCGAGACAGGCAAGGTTTTTCTACCTCGTAACGCGTATAACGGAAAGAGGAGGCCTTTGTTACCTGTCTATCATGAAACAGCAACGCTATTCCGGCCTTCTGAGAATCCGAGCAGAAGAGAAATTCCTTGCACGAGAAGGCTGGCCCCATACATGAGCATATAGTATTCCAGGTGGCCCGTCAGGGAGGCGCGATGGAATGTCCAAACCATTGTCGCCGGACCGATCGCCACCAGGAACAGGCTGCTCATTAGCATGGGCCCCGGCCGGATCGGTGTGATCATCTCGATCCACGAGAGGATCCCGACCACGATGATGGCCAGGGCCAGCGCTATCCTCATGCCCACCCACCAGGCCAGGGAGATTTGAAGGTCCACGCTGGTCACAAGAAAGGTGATGAGCAGGCCCGCCAGTAAGGAGTTGATCAGACCAAGAAAAATAGAGACAACCTTCATCGTCATGCCTCCTCGTTATTTTTCTCCACCATAGGAGGAAGCCCCTCTCAAAGCCTACAGGAAGGCTCTCAAATTCTATAAAAAGAGAGCGACCTTGCGGCCGCTCTCCTGTTTATTCGCTGGCCGCCTTGACAGCGGCCTGTTTCATATGCGCCAGAACTCCTACGAAGCCATTGAGTCGTTGCTGGCTCACTGCCTCCTCCAATTTCATCGGCAGAAAGAAGTCGGCAGGCACGGAAATGATTTCTTCAAGGGTTGAGCCGTTCAGTCCATTCATCAGGATGGATGCGAGGCCGCGTACGGTGGGGGATTGGGGCGGGCAATCCACATGGAAAACGATTCTACCGTCGTCCTGTTTTTCAGCCATCAGGAACACAGGCGTCATGCATTCTGGAACAGCCTCCATTTTGCTGCGCGCTTCGCGGAAGCGCTCCGGCAAAGTGGGAAAGCTTTCGGCATAACCGATCAGGGTTTCCAGTTTTTCCTCGCGTGTCATGCTGGCGAAGTCATCGACGATTTCCTGCAGTTTGGGTGGTAGGGGCATATTTTTTCCTGTGGGGCAGGCAGATGCCGGCTCCTACTTCTCGATCGGTGCATCCACCAGGTTGCCCCATTCGGTCCAGGACCCGTCATAGTTCTTGACGTTGGGATAGCCGAGCAGATATTTCAACACGAACCAGGTCAAGGAGGAGCGCTCTCCAATGCGGCAGTAGGCGATCACCTCTTCGTCGGGCTTGATCTCCTTTCCCTCATAGAGCGCGCGCAGCTCCTCAGGCGTTTTGAATGTGGCATCTGCTTCATTCACAGCCTGGGCCCACGGAATATTGACCGCGCCGGGGATATGCCCGCCGCGTGTCGCTCCCTCCTGGGGATAGTTGGGCATATGCAGCAGCTCACCGGTATATTCCTTGGGCGAGCGGACGTCCACCAGCGGCTTCCGTGCCTTGGATTGTTTCAGGACTTGATCGCGGAAAGCGCGGATGGACTTGTCCGCCTTCTTTGCACGGTAGTTGACCGCCGGGTAGGACGGGACTTCCTTGACAAGGGGCCGGCCCTCCTTCTCCCATTTCAAGCGACCGCCGTTCATGATCTTAACATCCTTATGCCCATAATATTGGAACAGCCATAAGGCATAGCAGGCAAACCAGTTGGATTTATCGCCGTAAAAAACGACCGTTGTATCATTGCGAATCCCGAGCCTGGACGCCACTTCTTCGAACTGTTCCTTGGTAAGGAAATCCCGGCGTACCGGGTGCTGCAGGGTGCTGAACCAGTCCACCTGCACTGCACCGGGGATATGACCCATCGCATAAAGCAGGGGATCCTCATCTGATTCGATGATGCGAACCTTCGGGTCATTCAAATGCTCGGCAACCCAGTCAGTTTCCACAAGATATTCCGGATGTACGTATGACATGATCGATTTTCCTTTTCAACCTGTATTTTTAAAAGTAGAGCAGCCAACGAACCAATGGACGGCAAACCTGCACAGAAACAAGTGCGCGGGGAACGTTCCACTTTGCTGAGTCGTTGACTGCTTGGGAGGGATTATTTTACTCAGGCGGTGGCTACAGACCCCGCCGTGGACATGTGCAATAGTTCATGCGTTTCATAGGATGAAGATGGCGGCTATTTTACAATTCTTACGGTGTGTGTCAAGTCAAATATTCCCCCTTTTTCGATTTTCTTACTTCCTGCTGATCTAGCGCCTATCTTCCCTCCCTCATTCAAGTGGGGAGAGGCTCCGCTTTTTAGGTTCCCGGCTCAACGGGTACAAAACGCTCCTGTCTGCCGAGCCAAAGATGCATGCCATAAAAGCTGACGGCAGCAATTGCGCACAGCAGGCCGCCGATTGCCCACAGCAGGTTGGGATTGAAGTTATCCAGGATCAAGCCTGCCGCTGCCGGACCCAGCGTGGCCGGGATGGTCCAGCCCAGGTCGTAGATGGCCATGTAGCGGCCGCGCATCTCCGCCGGGGAGAAATTGACAGCCAAAGCCTTGTTGGTGGGGAACATGATCATCTCTCCCATCGTAATGGTGATCACGGCCAGCAAAAAAGACACTTCCCTTTGGACGAAGCCGATCATCGCAAAACCGGCCATGAAGAAGAGCGAGCCCAGCACCATCATGAGGAAAGGTGGATATTTGCGGGTCTGGCGGCTGACCCATAGCTGGAAGAGAACCACTTCCAGCCCGGCGACAGAAAGCATGATGCCGTACGCTCTTGTGCTGATATTATGGACATCCTTCAGGTATACGGCCAGGGAGCTGTATTGCTGCTGGTAGACGACCAGCACGATCATCCCGGCGATCGTAAAGCCGATGTAGGCCAGGTCGCGCAAAACCATCCGGTAGCCGCTGACGGTTTTCAGGAAGGTCTCCTCCTGTTTTGTCTCAGCCCGGGGCGCGGGCTTCGTCTCCGGCAGGAAGCGGAACAGGATCGCGGCGACGATCAGGCTCAGGACCGCGTCGAGGACGAACAAAGCCATGAAGGAACGGGCGGCGATCAACCCTCCGAGAGCGGTGCCGAAGATCCAGGCATAGTTGTAGGCAATGCGCGTGATGCCGAACCCCTCCTGGCGCCTGGCTTCAGGCAGGATATCTGCCATCATCGCATCCTGCGCGGGCGCTGCGATCCTGGAAAG
>JBLNAU010000194.1:0-3705 GCA_050259515.1 Syntrophothermus sp. | reverse complement strand
GAACGTCGGCTGGCGCTCCCGGAGCATGCGGCGAAATATGCTACGGCACGCATCACGCGCGAGGCAGACAAGCTCACCGCGTTCATCGAAGATCAGGGGCCGGGATTTGACTACGCTCGCTTTCTGGTCATGGACGAGTCGCGGGCGTTTGACAATCATGGCAGAGGAATCGCCATGGCCAATTCCTGTCTGCAGCTCGAGTACCTGGGCAAAGGAAACAAAGTCCTCGTAACAATTCCTTTCGACTGACATGGCGCCGAAAAGCGACAAGATCGTCTTCCAGTTGCTCGAAGCGCTGCCGATCGGCGTCTTTGTGATCGATGCCGGGGGAAAGCCCTTCTATGCCAACCTCGCTGCCAGAAAGCTGCTCGGGAAAGGGATCGCCCCTCGGGCCGGTCCGGAAACGCTTGCGGAGACCTACCATGCGGTTGTGGCCGGGACAGCGACGGAATATCCTTCGGTACTCATGCCGATTGTCCGCGCCCTGGGCGGTGAGGCCTCCATGGTCACCGACATGGAGATTCAGCATCCGGAAGGGAGGAAGCCGCTGCAGGTCTGGGGGGCACCGATCTATGATCCGGATGGAAAGCTCGCCTATGCTGTTGCAGCCTTCAGCGATATCACGGAGCGGCGAGAAGCCGAGCGACGGCTCTCAGCGCAGTATGCCGTCGCGCGCGTCCTGGCTGAGTCAGGCGGCCTGAAGGAGGCTGCCCCGAAATTCCTCCAGGTGGTAGGCCAGGCCGTCGGATGGGAGGTCGGCGCGATGTGGAGTGTGGATACGGCCGCGGGCTCATTGCACTGTATCGCGCTCTGGCAGGAACCGGGGCTCGACCTGGCAGAGTTTGGCGAAGCCACGCGCGCCGTCACGCTAAGATCGGGGAAGGGCCTTCCCGGCCGCGTATGGGCCAGCCGGCAGCCGGTCTGGATTGCGGATGTGGCCGGGGACGACAATTTTCCCCGCGGCCCCTCTGCCAACCGGATCGATCTTCACGGAGCTTTCGCCTTCCCAGTCTTGAGGGGCGAGGAGGTCGTGGCCGTCGTCGAGTTCTTCAGCCGGGAGATCCGCGAGCCCGACGAGGGAGTCTTACAAATGATGCTCGCGTACGCAGATCAGATCGGCCAGTTCATAGGGCGGGAATGGGCTGTCGATGATATGCGCAAAGCAAAAGAGGATGCCGAGCGGGCCTCGAAGTCGAAGTCGGAATTCCTGGCAATCATGAGCCATGAGATCCGCACACCGATGAACGGTGTGCTTGGCATGACAAGCCTGCTTCTGGAAACTGATCTGAACCCCGTGCAGCGGGACTACACTGAAACCATCCGCGTCAGCGCCGAGTCGCTCCTGACGGTCATCAACAATATCCTTGACTTCTCCAAAATTGCCTCGACCAGAATGTTCCTGGAGGAGCATCCCTTTCTTCTGGAAGAGACCGTCGACGAAGTGCTCGATCTGTTTACCCGCCAGGCCAACGAAAAAGGGATCCGGCTGGCGCACACGATTGATCGGAGTGTCCCGCCGGTTATTATTGGAGACGCGCCGCGGCTGCGGCAGATCCTTATTAATCTCACCAATAACGCATTGAAGTTCACGGAACACGGTGAGATCGAAATTCGCGTTAGCGCTCCCCGGCTGGAGAAAGAAGACGTTGAACTTCTGTTCGCCGTCCGCGATACCGGGATTGGCATTCCTCCTGAAAAGATGGGGGAGTTGTTCAAGCCGTTCTCTCAGATCGATGCCCCCGGGCGGCGGAAGGACGCCGGGACCGGGCTGGGACTGGCCATTTGCTCCAGGCTGGTTGAGTTGATGGGAGGATCGATTGCCGCGGATTCGGCCCCAGGGAAGGGGTCCACATTCAGCTTCAATATCAAAACGAAGGCGGGCTCGCCCGAGCAGTTGCCTGCGATGCCTGTGCATACGCAACGGAAGCTGGACACGGCGCTCGCCAAACGTATGCCGCTCCGGATCCTGGTGGCGGAAGACAATGCGGTCAATCAGAAACTGATGCGCCAGGTCCTGAGCCAGATGGGGTATTCGGCAGATGTTGCGGGAAGCGGACTGGAAGCGTTGGAGGCCGTCCGGAGGCATGATTACGATATCGTTTTCATGGATGTCGAAATGCCAGGGATGGACGGGCTGGAGGCTACGAGGGCCATTGTCGGGAGTATGCCTCCCGACCGGCGGCCTGTGATTGTGGGGGCGACAGCTTCCACCATGGAGGAGGATCGCCGCGAGTGTCTTGAAGCGGGGATGGACGCCTACATCGCCAAGCCAATCAGGATCGAGGAGATCCAGGCGGTTCTCATCCAGTGGGGGTCTGGAAGGTCCAAAGGGGAGGAAACCATTGCGCCGCCGCCCCCGGCTCCCGAGCTGCTGGATCATAAGCGCCTCCGCGAGGTTGCTGCCATGGCTGCTGCCAATAATCCGGCGCTGATACAACAGTTGATCGATCTCTATCTCGAAGAATTCCCCCGTTTCCTTGCCACGATGCAGGACCATGCAAGGGACCTGAACGCGGAGGGACTTCTCAAAGCGGCACACAGGCTGAAAGGATCGAGCCTGAACCTCGGCGTATCGTATGTGGCAGATCTCTGTCTTCAGATCGAGCGGAGCGTCAAGGCGGGCAATCTGGCCGAAGCAAAGACCGTTCTCGCGCAGCTTGTGGAGCGGGGAAGTCTCATCGAACAGGACCTCCGTGCCGTTGCGGCCGCCGGCGTCGCGCAGGGCACATGATCGATCCCGCCGGGGGAAGGATTCTCTTGCGTCTCTCTCGCGAGAGGCAAAATTGATAGTTTGAAACTCTTTGCTATATCCCTCGGTTGACAATGCCGAAGGTAGGCAGCCGGGGACATAAATCGGAAGGTGCTGTTGCGGCTAGCGGACCGAAAAGGGCAGCCGGCCGTGTTCGTATTGATGACACCCCACAGAACAGGAACGGTGGACTGATCCTCACATCCGGCCCCCAGCGTTTCTCTCCGAGTCTTAGCAATCATTCGCCCGCGCGCCTCCTGGATAACTGGTGACGAGGCGATTTTGTACGATTTACCGATCAGGAGGAAGTTTCTGGATGCATGCCATCCATCTTTTCATTGTTGAACATGGGTACGCCGGCCTTTTTGGACTTCTGATGTTCGGGATCATCGGCCTTCCTGTGCCGGATGAAACCCTTCTCACATTTTGCGGCTTCCTGGTGCACAAAGGGGAGATGCTCTTTATTCCAACGGTCCTCGCTGCGTTTCTGGGAAGCTGTTCGGGAATTACCGTAAGTTATGGACTGGGCAGACTTCCCGTCGGCTATCTCTTGCGCAAGTACGGGCCCTATGTCCATATTACGCCGAAGCATATTGACCGGGTGCATCAATGGTTTGAAAAGTTCGGGCGCTGGGTACTCACGTTCGGCTATTTCATTCCAGGCGTGAGGCACCTCAGTGCCGTTGTCGCAGGGATGTCCCGCATGCCATATCCCGCATTTGCCCTGCATGCGTACCTCGGCGCTCTTCTCTGGACCACGGCGTTCATTACCGTGGGATACTTTGTGGGTGAAGAGTGGGAAACCCGCGAGTGCAACCAGAACAACCATGGTGACCTGCTTGGGGTATGGCGGCGGGTCCGGGGCATCAGCCAAGGCCGCGTAGATGAACGGCGAAGCTACGGCCAGCCAGAGGACCTTGCGGATGACACGTCTGCCCATCACGCAACAGTGTACC
>JBLNAU010000193.1:0-2695 GCA_050259515.1 Syntrophothermus sp. | reverse complement strand
GGCCCGCCATGCTCCGCACCATTTACGGCGACCCGGATCGCTATGTGAATCAGTATTGGTCCAAGAACCCCGGTAAGTACACCACCGGAGACTCGGCCAAGCGCGACAAGGATGGCTACTTCTGGATCATCGGCCGCGTCGATGATGTGATCAAGGTCAGCGGGCATCGTCTCGGCACCGCCGAAGTTGAATCGGCGCTGGTCAGCCATCCCGCGGTTGCGGAAGCTGCAGCCATTGGCCTGCCGCATGAAGTCAAAGGACAGGGCATCCATACGTTTGTACTGCTGCGGACAGGCTTTGCTCCTTCGGCCGATCTGGCGGAGGAGCTGCGCCAGCATGTTGCCACACACATGGGGCCGATCGCCCGCCCGGAGGCTGTCACCTTCGTGGACAAGCTTCCCAAGACCCGTTCCGGCAAGATCATGCGGCGGGTGTTGAAGGCAAGAGCGCAGGGATTACCGGAAGGCGATACGTCGACATTGGAAGAATAGTGATCAGAGAGTAGAAAGTAGTAAGTGGAGAATGCTCCGCTGCTGGGACAGGTGTCTGAGCGGCGGGGTGTTTTTTGTTAAAGCAAGTCTCATTTACCGCTGCAAGCGACGGGCACTCATTCCAGAGTTTATGTTATTATTCCCGCCCAGAATTGGCGATGAAAAAAGCATTGGTCACCTTCGGCATCCTACTGGCGGTTGCCGGGCTTCTGGCGCTGACTGGCACCCTGGAAACACTCCTTTTTCCTCTGGTGGAAGCCCGTATTGGCAGGCTGCCTACAGCAAACACCTCGAACACTCTCCGCATGCTGGGATGGTTTTGCCTATTCTTCTCTCTTGGTATTGGGCTCTTTACCTGGCTGGTGCCTCCAAGGATGCCCCACATCCGGAATTTTCTTTCCCGGGCCGATCAGAAGATCATGGAGACTCTTCAAAGGCTGTTCGGCAGGTACATTTCATTCGAAGGGAAAGTCGACACGGTCTCCCGCCCCACCGGGTTTAGCTGGCGGGATGGCCTGATCCTGGTGGCGTTTGCGCTTTTTTCTGCCCTTTTTTTCCTGAGCTTCATCCAAACGGACTACCCGTATGTCAAGCTCTCCAGCGATGGCGCCACGATCGCCTCATTTGCCGCGGCGTATGACCACCCGCAGATGTTTGTGGGCGACCCCGTGCTGGGAGACCGGAACCGGTTCGGGATCTACCAGGCGCTGATCATCCCCCTGATCAGGTTTCTGGTTCCATTCACAAACAGCTACCCGCTTGCCTACCTGTGGGTAATGCTGCCGACGGTGTTCCTGTTCCTATCATCCTTTTACCTGCTCGGCAGGGAGTTCTTCCAGGACAGGTATTGGGCGGTCCTGTTCACCGTCCTCAATGCCATTCCTTATTACATTGAGATCGACAGCACCGGCATACGGGATCCCCTGCCCCGGGTGATCTTCCAGTCTGTGTTTCCACTGGTTATTTTTTGCTCCTGAAATGGAAGGATCGACCCAACCTGTGGTTTATCGTTTCCACCGCAACCGGGCTGCTGGTCTATATCCATTCGGTCAGCACCCCGGCCTGGGCAGCGGGAATCCTGTTGGGATATCTGGTGCTCCTGCCCAGAGATTGGGGAATAGGGCGCAAGCTTGGACACCTCATCCTGCAAGGTATTTGTGTGCTCCTGGTCATGCTGCCGTTCATCCTGAATTTTTCCAATTACCGGCCCAAATCTGCCAATGTCGATTTGGCGGTTGTGAATTACATATACGCCAATCATTTTCCAAGGGGGCTGCTCGACGTTCGAGGCAGCCTGGAAACATTCCTGTCGATCGTGCACAAGAACGGCCTGCTTTACTTCTTCCTGGCTTCCATCGTCATCCTGTTCTTTCTTGGAAAAGATAACCGGCGAACGCTCGGCATGGTGCTTTTATGGGGCGTCGGCATATCGATCATCTCCATCCTTTTGCCGTACAGCGAGCGGATCATCGAGCGCTATCTGCGGCTGCCGCCCATTGAGATCGAGCTGTTGCGAGGCATACGGCACTTTATCTTCCTGATGCTCTTCGTTACGGTCTGGGCCTTGAGCGAGCTAGCCCACCAGGCCAGGGTCGTGTACATCAAATATGGAGTGATCGTGACCGGGCTATTGTTACTGGCATTGGTCTTTGCCGGCCGGGACCCAAGAGTGCCCGGCATCCAGCCTGCCGTGGATTGCCTGGCTCGGGGAAGACTCATTTGCGGGACGCCGGGAGACATCGACGGGGTTCTGCTGTTCCTCCGGGACCGGACCCCGCCCGGCGCCCGGGTTTTCTTCGCCAATCGCGCCGACGACCGGGTGGCGCTGGTCGTCCGCTATATTGCCTTGAGACCGCTGGTCTA
This sequence comes from Syntrophothermus sp., assembly GCA_050259515.1. Lineage (GTDB taxonomy): Bacteria > Chloroflexota > Anaerolineae > Anaerolineales > Villigracilaceae > Defluviilinea. The sequence continues at coordinate 341 of JBLNAU010000193.1, read as the reverse complement.
CTCGCATAAGGACCGCGGAGTGATTTCCACGGATCCGGCATTTGGGGTGGAATGGTATAAGCAGTATAAGGAATTCAGCTCGCACGGTGAGGCGGCAAAATGGTACTTGAGCGATCCCAAAGGGTTGATCCGCTTTGCAAAGGGGCTCGGGGCGGAGTACCTGGTGCTCAATCTGCCAGACGCCGCGCTCCCCGGGGATGGAATGACACAGGCGGTTTACCGCAACAAGGCATATACCATTTTCTTCCTCGACAACACACCTGTGGAGTAATTCCGGGGGGTGATCGCAAAGATCTAGAACGGGATGTCAATCACCCTATTGACAAAAATTCCATCCAGTT
>JBLNAU010000192.1:0-4033 GCA_050259515.1 Syntrophothermus sp. | reverse complement strand
ATGAACGGCTACCCGGTCATCATCCGCCTGATCGACCCGCCGCTGCACGAGTTCATGCCCGATGAGGAAAAACTCCTCGAAGAAGTGATCACCATGCGTGTCAAGGGCGAGACAGACGGTTTGAAGGCCAAGGAAGATCTGCTCGTTGCCATTAAGGGCATGCATGAATCCAACCCGATGATGGGTATGCGCGGTGTTCGCTTGAGCATCTCGATGCCCGAAATCGTGGAAATGCAGGTCCGCGCCATTTTCGAAGCGGCTGCTGACTGCACCCTACGCGGCATCGTGGTCAAGCCTGAAGTAATGATCCCGCTGACCGGAACCGTCAAGGAACTGGAATGGATCCAGCCCAGGCTCGAGCGCATTGCAACCGCCGTCATGGGCGAAAAGAATGTCAAGTTCGAATACAAGTTTGGCACGATGATCGAAATCCCGCGCGCGGCCGTGACCGCCGGCGAAGTCGCCAAACGGGCCGAGTTCTTCTCCTTCGGGACCAACGACCTGACCCAGATGACCTACGGCTATTCCCGCGACGATGCGGAGCGCAACTTCCTGATCACCTATCAGGAACAGGGCATTCTCGAGACCAATCCCTTCCAATCCCTGGATCGGGGCGGTGTCGGCAGACTCATGGACTGGGCCATCTCCGAAGGCCGGAAGACCCGCCCGAACCTTGAAGTGGGTATCTGCGGCGAACACGGCGGCGATCCCAGCTCGATCGAGTGGTGCCACATCATCGGCAACAACTACGTCTCCTGCTCGCCGTTCCGCGTGCCGATCGCCCGCCTGGCCGCCGCGCATGCAGCCTTGAAGCATCGCCCTGCCAAGAAGACGACCACGCTTAAGAAGAAAGTCGTGTTTAAATCGAAGCAGGCTTCTACAGCCACAAAGGCCAAAACGGCCGTCAAGGCGAAGACAGCCAAGCGCAAGTAAAAGTCTAAAATAAAAAGACGCACCTGCAATGGTGCGTCTTTTTATTTCAAGTAACAGCTGCTATTGGATGTTGAGCACTTGTCCCACATAGATCAGGTTGACATTCTTGATGTTCGGGTTCAATTTCAGCAGGTTGTCGACGGTCGTTCCAAATCTGTTGGCAATGATCCTGAGCGTATCACCTCTCTGCACGACGTAGGTCAATGGGCCGGCCGGGATGCTGATCGCCTGTCCGATATAGATCACGTTCGGGTTGCTGATCTGAGGATTGACTTTCAGCAGGGCATCTACGGTGGTGTAGAACTTGGCTGCGATCTTGCGCAGGGTGTCACCACTTTGGACATAGTACACCTGGCCTGACGGTGGTGGTGGAGGCGGAGGCGTTGTATTGGAGTCGTACACCTTGATCCGCTGACCTTCATAGATCAGGTTGGCATTCGTGATCTCCGGATTCGCTGCCAGCAGGGACTCTACAGTCGTATTAAAGCGAACCGCCAAACCTTTCAGGCTATCGCCGCGGGCAATAATGTAGACGAAGTAGCCGCCATCCGTGCCCAGGATGGTTCCGGGCAGCTGCAGGACCTGGCCGGGGTAGATCAGGTTGCCAGTGCCGAGCTCCGGATTCGCCCGGCGCAAAGCCGAGACGGTCGTGCCACAACGATTGGCAATCTTGAGCAGAGTGTCACCATTCACCACGGTCACACTGGAGCCGCATCCGGCGGCAAAAGCTGAGCTGGTGGTTGCAAACGAGGCAAGCAACACGGCTGCCAGAATAAATAATTGGAATAATTTTCTTGCGTTCATCGGAACCTCCATTCCATAAGTAATCGGTAGATGTATTAGGGAATGAAAAAGTTCCGCAAAACTCCCCACCCCCTACCAAATTCCTACGCTGTCGTGGGAAATATTTCTCAGCCGGGGTCTGCCTGAAGACTCTAAACGTTGTGATGATGATAACGGCTGTTTCCATACAGGCCAGGAAAGAATCTGGATTATACTTAAGAAAAATCTTCAGTCCACAAAGAAGGGGTTTGTGCTACTGATAAAAACTCTCGGAGAATGAAATGGATACTATCATAGAAAGCATATCAGCATTGGAAATCCTTGACTCGCGCGGGAATCCCACCGTGGAGGTCGAAGTTGCGCTGGCCGACGGATCATGGGGACGCGCCGCGGTTCCGTCGGGTGCCTCCACAGGCGTCCATGAAGCGCTTGAACTGCGCGACGGTGACAAGAAGCGCTATCTTGGCAAAGGCGTCTCCCAGGCAGTTGCCAACGTCAACGGTGTGATCTCGGATGCCCTGTTCGGCTGGGATGCATCAGAGCAGAAATCGATCGATTCCGAGCTGCTCAGGCTGGATGGAACCCCGAACAAGTCCAGGCTCGGTGCGAATGCGATCCTGGGCGTGAGCCTGGCCGTCGCAAAAGCCGCGGCAAATTCCTTTGGCCTGCCGCTGTACCGCTATCTCGGCGGGGTATACGCTCACATCCTGCCTGTTCCCATGATGAATATCCTGAATGGTGGTGCTCATACCGCCTGGCAGTCCACCGATATGCAGGAGTTCATGGTGATGCCGTTCGGCGCTCCGACCTTTACCGAAGGTGTGCGCTGGGGAGCGGAGATCTATCATGCCCTGAAGTCCGTTTTGAAGGAAAAGGGCTATGTCACTCTCGTCGGTGATGAGGGTGGATATGCTCCCGGCCTGAAGGCCAACAATGAGGCCATCGAAGTCATTCTCGCCGCGATCGAAAAGGCGGGATTTAAGGCCGGCCGCGGCCAGGATGTTGCCATTGCCCTCGATCCGGCTGCCTCCGAGCTGTACGAAGAGGACACGAAAACCTACAACCTGCGCAAGGAAGGCAAGAAGCTGACCGGCGAACAGATGGTCGAATTCTGGACGAAGTGGGTGAACGATTATCCTATCGTCTCGATCGAAGACGGTCTCGCTCAGGACGACTGGTCCTCCTGGCAGTTGATGACCAGCCAGCTCGGCAACAAGATCCAGATCGTGGGTGATGATCTGCTCGTCACCAACCCCGAGCGCGTCCGCAAGGCGATCCAGGACGGGGCTGCGAATGCCCTGCTCGTAAAACTCAACCAGATCGGCTCACTGACCGAAACTATCGAGGCCGTGGAGATGTGTCACCGTGCTGGCTGGCGGGCAGTGACCAGTCACCGCTCCGGAGAGACCGAAGACGCGACCATTGCCGATCTGGCCGTGGCGCTGAACACGGGCCAGATCAAGACCGGCGCTCCGGCCCGCTCCGATCGTGTGGCCAAGTACAACCAGCTGATCCGCATCGAAGCGGAGCTTGGAGATACAGCCAAATACGCAGGCTGGGCTGCACTGAAGTAAAACGAAACTCTCCTTCGGGGACAGCCACCCGAAGGAGTTATTATTTATGGGAGGGTCTGATGTCCAGCAACGATGATATAAAACAGTACCTTGCGAATCGCCAGAAGGAAATCGATGGAGCGGCGCTCTACCGGGTTTTAGCCGAGACCGAAAAACAGCCTCAAATGGCGGAAGTTTACGGCAAGCTGGCGGCAAGTGAAGAAAAACATGCCGCCGCCTGGGAAAAGAAACTGGCCAAAGTCAACGTTTCCATTCCTCCGCGCAAACCGACCTGGCGGGCCGCGACCATGATCTGGCTGGCAAGGCGTTTTGGTCCACAATTCGTGCTGCCTACGATTGCCAGTAATGAAAAAGCAGACAGCCGGGCATATGACAGTCAAGCTGACACAGATGCACGAGCTTTTTCCCATGAGGAAAAATCCCATGCCCGCCTGCTCTCATTGGCATCCCAATCCAGCGGCGGTCTTTCGGGTGGTTCGGTTGCCCAGTTGGAAGGCCGGCACAAGGCGGGCGGAGGCAATGCCTTACGCGCCGCAGTCCTTGGGGCCAATGATGGACTGGTCTCGATCTTGAGCTTAACCATGGGTGTTGCCGGCGCAACCAATTCACGGACCGATATCCTGATCGCCGGTATGGCGGGTGTGCTGGCCGGCGCAGGCTCGATGGCACTTGGGGAATGGCTCTCGGTACAAAGCTCACGCGAGCTGTATGAGCATCAGATCAAGATCGAAGCGGAGGAGATC
>JBLNAU010000191.1:0-29379 GCA_050259515.1 Syntrophothermus sp. | reverse complement strand
GGCAGTCATGGTAATGTCAAACATGGCCAGGGCAAAAGTCTGGGCGGGAATATAGGAGGGCAATTTCCTTTTTTCCCTGGTAAAGCCGCGAATGATGGGATACCGGTAAAACCAGGCGGGTACGGTCGACGGTCTTTTCCTTTTATTGGTCGTGAGCCCCCGTATCACGGGATGATCATAGAACTGGGACTTAAGATTTGGGTTGGCAAGCATTTCGTGGAGGGAATCCTCCATGTCCTTTGCCCGCTTATCCAACATAGTATTGATCCATTCCTGGATTTGGATGGTGGCCAGGCTGAGCGTGATCCACATGAAGATCAAGCCAATGGCAACTTCAACTACCGCGCCGAGATCCATGAGCTCCTCCTTGATGCTGTACTGTTAGGGTAGGATGTCAGCCAGCCGCCTAAAATGACGCTATGGCATCACGCTTATTATTGAACGTCTCAATGAACATGTCGAAGCCGCTGATCTCAAAGGCTGTCCAGGTCTCCTTTGAAAGACTGAGCAATTTCAAATTGGGCGATTTATAGGTCCCTGCGCTGATCCCCCTACGAACCTCCTCCTCGCTGAGACGAGGGTTGGAGTCCCGCGCTCGCAGCTCATTGAAGATGTGATTGAGCGCCCGCAACCCGGCGCTGCTGACAAATGGACATTGCGAAAGGTCAACCAGGATATACCGCGCACCGTTCTCTATCAACTCGTCTGCTTTTGCCTGGAATTGTGCATAGGTGCTCGCGTCGATGTTGCCATTCACGTGCATAATGGTAACAGGCACACGTCCGTTCTCAGTCGTAACCTGAATGTCCATGGGGATCTCCTCTAAAATGAAATGGGTCGCAATACCAGTATATAAAATCACCGGCCAAATTTCAAGGCTTTTATGATTTTACCCTTTCCGGCTTATCCATTGGGGGTCAGACTGGCTGCGCAAGTGTGATTGGTTCACCATGTAGATGCCCAGCAGGGCGACCGCGCCGCCGATTCCCTGCCAGACGGTGGGCACCTCGGCCAGCAGGGGGATTGCCAGCAGGGTGGTGACCACCGGCTGCAGAATCATGGTGGGCGAGACCACCGATGCAGGCAGATGACCCAGGGCATACGCCAGCGACATATATCCGATCAGCTGGGAGACCAGGGCAGTCAAAAGGAAGATCAGCCAGGTGCTTTTGTCAAATCCCCAAAAGGGATAACCCAGCATCCAGTTGATGATAAAAAGCGAAAAACTGGCTCCCACCCCCACAAAAAAGATATGAATGAGAGGGTCAAAACTGGCTCTGCTCTTTTGGGTGAAGAGAAAGTATCCTCCGTAAAAGAAACCGGTGAGCAGAGCCATGGCGTCTCCCAGGCCGAAGCGCGGGTGCATCATGAAATCCGTTCCCAGGATCAGCACCGAGCCCAGCAGGGCAACGATCAACCCGCGCCAAAAACCCGCAGATAATCTTTGCTTGAGAATAAGCCAGGTCCCGAGCGCCACCCATAGCGGGGATGTATTGCCCAGCAGCGTGGCATTGGATGCGGTTGTGTAAGCCAGCGACGCGGTCCACAGGGCCAGGTCGAATGCGGTGAAGACACCTGCAAGCAGGGGAAAGATGACCGCCTGGGAACGGATCGATTGATTTTTTCTGTAACGAGGCAGGAAAAAGGGAAGCAGCAAAAATATGGAAAAGAACAGGCGATAAAACGCGGTCACGGGTCCGGGTGCATGTGCCCAGCGTACAAACATGGCCGAGAAGCTCAGCGATAGGACGCCTGCACCGAGGGCCATGTAGGCTGCCAATGGTTTGTTTTGCTGCATCAATGGATCCGTTAGGAAAGGGAATGGGAAAATTATTGGACCTGCAGGAGATCAAGCAGGGCCGGCAGCTCAGACAGCGTGGAGACCGTCGCATCCGGCTGGACCCGCGGCTGATCCTCGCTCGACGGGCCGGCGCGGCGGCTGATCCAGACCGCATATAACCCGGCACCCTTGGCTCCACGAATGTCAGCATCCAGATTGTCGCCGACCATGACGGTCTCTGAAGGCAGAAAATACCAGTTGGCAATCGCAAGCTCGAAGATGCGCGGGTGAGGTTTTCGGTAGCTGCATGCCGCCGAGGTCAGGATGAAGTCAAAGTAGGGAGAGATCCCGAACCGCTGGACAAGCTGCTGCACATCCTGGTCATCTCCGGCGTTCGAGATCAACCCCATTCGATAGCCATCCTTCTCCAGCTTTTTCAGAGTCGGAAGGGCATCCTCCTCAAGCAGCCAGTTCGTCTGGGTAATGGCGAACAAATTGTCCAGTGCTTTGCGGATGACATCATCCGGCAGATTGGTGTAGCCCTTGTCCTTTAATAACTCGATCAACACAAAGGTGTAGCTGGTCTCCAGCAGGTCGTTCTCGCGCTGCGAAAAGTATTCTGCCAGCCTGCGCCTGAATTCGACCGGAAAGGTGGATAGATTAAGCTCCATGCCCTGCTGGATCAGATATTTGGTGAGGGCTTCATCGCCCTGGGCGGTGATGGCATGCCAGGAGGAACGCTCGTACATGAGAGTCCCTCCCAGGTCGAAGATTACTGCACGGAGGAAGTTGCGGGCCATAGCGTGGTTTGATTTATTGTTTTTTGTCCCGGGGCTCGATGGTCAGCGGCTTCTGCGGCAAAGTGGTGACCAGCACCTTGTCCACGCGCCGGCCATCCATGTCAATGATTTCAAAGCGCAGGCCATGCCATTCGAACTGGTCGGCTGTCTGGGGCACCTTTCCCAGGGACAGCATGACAAATCCGCTCAGTGTTTCATATTCATCTTCATGAGGCAGGGTGGGCAGTTTGAAGATCTCCTTGAACTCATCCACCTCCAGCATGCCGTCCAGCAGCCAGGAGCCGTCCTGCCGCTGGGTGGCCTGTGGCTCCTCAAGCTCGATCTCGCCGACGATCTCTTCGATCACATCATTGACTGTTAAGAGGCCCTGGAGTCCGCCAAACTCATCGATGACCAGCAGCATCTCGGTGCCTTTTTCCTTGAAGATTTCGAGGGCCCGCGCGGCCGACATGGTTTCGGGAATATAGAAGGCCGGCTTAAGCAGCTGTTTCAACTTGATCTCCTCGCCACCCAGACACGCAACAAGCAGGTCACGGGCCTTGACGATGCCGAGGATGACATCCAGCGTATCCTGCCGCACGGGGAAGCGCGAGATCTCATGTTCCGCGATCTTGACCCGGATCTCCTCGATCGTGTTTTCGATATCCAGCCAGACGATCTCCGTACGCGGCGTCATGAGCGAATAGACGCGCTGTTCGCCCAGGCTGAAGACGCCTTGCACCATGTCCTGCTCGGCTTCCTCGAACACACCTGCCTGGGTACCCTGGTCGATCAGCAACTGGATCTCTTCTTCTGTAACAGGGGGTTCTTCGGTGGCTTTCACTCCCATCATGCGCAGCACTCCTTCCGTGGAGATGCTCAGGAAACGCACAATGGGATGGAATAGCCGGGAGAAGAACAGCATGGGTCCGGCCACCGAGGAGGAGATGCCCTCCGGGTTGCGCAAAGCCAGCCGCTTGGGGACCAGCTCACCCAGGACCAGGGACAAATAGGTGATCGGCAATACACCCACCAGCAGACCAACGATGTCGCCGTAGGACTTGAGCGCTTCGTACTGCTGTAGCCAGGCGTTAATGGCAACACCCAGCGTCGCGCCTGTCAGGGCACCGATCATCAGGTCAATGGATGTAATACCGATTTGAATGACGGATAGAAACTGGTTGGGATTTTCCGTTAATTTCAGGGCAAGCGTTGCCTTCTCGTTGCCTTTATTGCTTTCGTTTTGCAGGCGTGCCTTGCGCGACGAAAGCAAGGCTGTCTCTGCCATTGCCAGAAAGCCGTTCAATACAAGTAATACGCCAATGGTGATCAGCCCGGGGGTCAAATTCACATTTATAGGTATTTCTGATTCCATGTTCCTTTTGGAAAACTCTCTCTTCTGTATTGTACTATGGATAAATCAGATGGGTCTTTACGTGACCTGTATGTCCGTGCCCGCTTCGACGCTTCCCACCACCCAGGCTGCCTGGCCGATTTCCTTTGCCCGGGCAAGGAACGAGTCCAGTTGCCCGGATGGGACTCCCAGTAACAGACCACCGCTGGTCTGTGGGTCGAACAATAGCATCTGGTCAGGCCTGGCAATTTTTTCCGCAAACCAGACCTGGCCGCCAAAGTAATTCCTGTTGTCAAAAGCACCACCAGGGAAAGTTCCTTTTTGGGCGTACTTTTGTGCACCGGCAACCAGTGGTATTTTGGCAAAGTCAAATTTCAATGCTACACCGGATGCCTTTGCCATCTCCGTGCCGTGACCGAGCAGACTGTAGCCGGTGACGTCTGTTCCGCCGCGCAGATGAAATTCCGTGGCAAGGTGGCTGGCCGGCCTGTTCAAGCGCTTCATCCATTCCACCACCTCGATCACATCCCCTTGTTCGGCCTTTTCCTGCTTGAGGGCAGTGGTGGTGACTCCGAATCCCAGAGGCTTGGTCAACACCAGCACGTCGCCGACCTGCAATCCGCTTTTGCTCAACATTCCTCTCGGATCCACAAAACCGACCGCGACCAGGCCGTACTTCGGCTCATCGTCCTTGACGGTGTGTCCGCCGGCGATGACCACACCCGCTTCACGTGCCTTTTCTGCGCCGCCGCGGATGATCTCACTCGACACCTCAACCGGAAGGTCGCCCGGAAGAGCCGCAACATTCAGGGCAAGAAAAGGCTGCCCGCCCATGGCATAGATATCTGACAGGCTGTTGGCGGCCGCGATGGCACCGTAATCGTAGGCATCATCCACCACGGGGGTGAAGAAATCGGTGGTCACCACGATGGCCCGGTCTTCATCCAGCCGCCAGACAGCCGCGTCGTCAGGCTCCCGCAGACCTACCAGCAGGTCCGGGTATGAGTCGGCATCGAAGATTTCCTGTACGGGACGCAGAACCTGCGCCAGCGCTTCCGCGCTTAACTTGGACGCTCAACCAGCGCAGGCAGACAGGGTTGTCAGGCGAATTTCGCGTCCAGTCTTGGGAATTGCCATCGGGTCTCCAAAATAAAGAATGACCAGCAACCAGCTTTACTGGCTACTGGTCATCTATTTTAACTCGTTCGAGGCTACGGCGTTACTGGTTGAGTGGGCGCAGTCGTGCTGGTGCTGCTTGCCGGCTCAGCATTCCCCGGCAGAGGCAGAATGAACTGGTTTCCACTCGGCACGAAGATGGTTTGTACCCCTGGTGAGAGCTTCAGGATGTATTGATACTGCACCAGCTCGGGTGTCAGCGACTTTGCCAGAAGCTCATTCGCCTTGGCTTCCGCTTCGGCCTGGATGAGCCTTGCTTCTGCCGCGCCTTTGGCTGAGATGACCGATGCATCCGCGGAACCCTGTGCCACCTGGCGGGCCTGCTCTGCCTCCTGCTTTTTCTGTTCGACGACCAGCTTGGCCTGCTGGGCCTGCTGTTCAGCGATCTGCTTCTGCTCCACAGCCGCCGCATATTCGTCGCTAAAGTGGATGTCCCGCAAAAGGAAGTCGACCATGACCAGATCGTTCTGGGAAAACTTACTTTCGATGGACTGGGAGATCAGAGCCTCCATTTCAGCGCGTTTTGTGCTGACAATTTCTTCAACGCCATATTGTGAGACAGCATCCCGGATCGCGTTGCGTGCCGCCGGGCGGACCACCTGATCCTCGTAGCGATTCTGCCAGTTAATATGGAGGGGAATTACCTGCTTGGGATCGATCGCATAAATAATCGATGCATCGATAAAGACTTCCTGACCATCCTTGGTTCGGGCGCGAATGGAATCATCGCCTGTAATCTGTCCTTCCTGGGCAGCAACAGACATCGTATAGGTCTGACGCGAGATGACATACCGCTGCACCTGCTCGGCAAACGGGACGATCCAGTGCAAACCTGGCTGCAGTGGTTGCTCACGATACCCCTGGGGGCTGAGCGCGGAAATCACCACACCCCGCTCCTGGGGATTGATAAAGACCAAACCTGCGCCTACGGCTGTCAATAGCACGGCGACGATCAATACACCTGCGATCAGTGATCCGAGCCCCTTTACCGGTTGATTACGTCCTAATCGTAGGACGATCAATACCACTAAAATAACTGCTGCCACCCATGCAAAAGCAGCCAGTGATCGGACGACATCTGCAATGTTCATTACAAGCCTCCAGTGAATGTTGAAAGAATTATACCGCCATGATAGCATAGCGATATGCACACAGGAATAGGACGGATTGCTGAGCTGATTCTCGAAGATGAAAGCCGGTACGCGCACATTTCATGTCCCGAAGCATTGGTCCCGGGACCTGGCCAATATGTGCTTGCCAGCCACCATTCAGACTCCTATCTGCCTGTCTCGATCTTTCATACGGATTTGGCGCCCCAGGGTTTCATGGGTCCCGCCCCTCAATCCTGGAAGCCGGGAGATGTGCTCAGGCTGCGCGGCCCCCTGGGACGTGGTTTTTCACTCCACCTTTCAGCCCGCAGGGTGGGATTGCTGGCCTTCGATGGTCCGCCTTCATATCTGCGGGGATTGATCCGGCCTTCGCTCCGCCAGGGTGCTTCGGTGGTGCTGTTATGTGACTCGAGTGCCGATCATTTGCCGGATGAGGTGGAGGTCCTGCCTGTCTCTGCCTTGGGAGAAATTGTGCAGTGGGCGGATTTCATCGCCCTGGATGTGACCCGCGAGCAGCTAAAGGAATTGAAAGAAACCCTGGGAAAATGGTCGACGCGTTCCCGTTCCCCCCTAGCCGCTACACAAGTCCTCGTCCGAACACCGATGCCTTGTGGGGGAGTCGCCGACTGCGGGATCTGCGCGCTTACCACAGGTTCCGAATGGAAGATGATCTGCAAGGATGGGCCGGTTTTTGACTGGAGAGAGATCTAATACCAGATCCGGAACGATGTGCTTGTCCGGGTGGAAAGCTCCTGGTAGGTGACGATAATATCGATGGGTACGAGCTGGCCGGTCCGCAGGCCGTCAAAATCGAACGTGAAACTTCCCAGGCCGGATGAGTTGGTCGTGAAAAAATAGTCCACGGTTTGGTTGTTTGAAAATCGGACGGTTGCCTTTCCATTCGCGTTGGAAATGGGCTGGTGGGTCTGGCTTTGAACGACCACATGGACTGTTTGCCTTCCGCCAGACTGTGTGATGGCATCCCTGACAAAGGCCCTGGCATGGATGGAAAGGATGGGACTGATGGTGGCATCGAGTGGCCGGATGGGTTGAAGCTGGGCCTGATCCTCGCCCAGGCGGTTGAAGTAGAGCTGGCCCAGGTCGGTCAGCGTCACGCGCTGGCCCTCCGGCTTATCCGCATGCCATTCAAAGCGCGCTCGCTCGAAGTATTGAACGATCAGGTTTTCATGGAACTCAAAAGGGGAAATGGGAGTGCCAAACTGCGCCTCGCCTCCATTGGCCTCATAAAAATCGAGAAAGGCAAAGCAGACCGGATATCCCGTGTGGAAATTTTTGCAGGCCGATGGGTTGTTGATATTCAGCTTTTGACTGCCCGACTCATAAGTTGCCGCGCCTAAAGGCGTAAGTTCGACGGTCCGGCTGCCAGAGGCGCCTGTTCCCAGCTCAAATCGAGCGCGTTGAAAGTATTGGACAACCCTCCCATCTCTGGAGGTAAATTGCTCGGTGATCGGAAATCCATACACGATCTCAGGATGGACGGCGTTCTTGTAGAACTGCAAAAAATCCCCTTTTGCCGTATGACCTGTTTCCGGGAAATATTGGATATAGCCGGATGACTGGGCCTTTGCCTCCCCCAATGGAGCCAACAGAACAGCCAGCACAAGGAACAGGAACTTGAAACGCTGCAGCGCGCTCATGATGGCAGATTATACCCACAGGAGGCTGCCGGCAACCTTACAGCCTCCGGGCACGCTATTCTCTCAGCAGCATGCCCGATCTTCGGATGGACATAGGCTGTTATCCCGAAGGCCGTAGCGGAACAAGTGCCTTCGGGATACGAAATGACAGTTTATTTATTCACACCCAGGCGGAAGCTCTGAAAACCAGAGGCCTTCCAAGCCTCTGCATTCCAGCCATTGACACAATCCAGGATCAGGCGGGCGGGGGTCTTGGATGCAACCTCACTTGGATCCAGGTTTACGAATTCCGTATGCTTGACCAGCAGGAGAAGCAGATCAGCCTCCTGGATGGCAGCCTCGAGGCTGGGGGCCATGTCAATTCCGCTCATCTCTGCCCGGGGCTTGAAGGGTTCCCAAACCCGGACCTGTGCTCCTTCCTTCTGCAGCAGGTGGACAACCTCGGTCGCCGGGCTTTCGCGCAGATCGTCCACATCGGGTTTGTACGCCAGACCGAGCGCGGCGATCGTCCTGCCTTTCAATTCTCCAAGGATCTGTTTGACCTTTTCGACGACGAATTGAGGCTGTCCATCATTGACCTGGCGGGCCTGATAGATGAGAGGGGTCAGCTCCGGGGCCGATTCCACAAAGAACCAGGGATCCACGCTGATGCAGTGCCCGCCCACACCGGGACCCGGGCTCAGGATATTGATCCTCGGATGGCGATTGGCCAGGCTGATCGCCTCCCAGACGTTGACACCAAATTTTTCAGCCAGGCGGGAGAATTCATTGGCGATGGCAATATTCACATCCCGCGTGGTGTTCTCCATCAGCTTGACCATCTCGGCCGTGGTAGAGTCCGTTTCGATGATATCGCCGGTCACAAAGATCGCGTACAGGTCGCGGCCGGCCCTGGCAGATTCAGGCGTGACGCCTCCGATCACTCGCGCGTTCTCGATCAGCTCACGAAGGATCTGTCCCGGAAGCACACGCTCGGGCGAATAGCACAGGAAAAAATCGGTCCCGGCTCGCAGACCGGATCGCTCCAAAATGGGCGCGACCAGGTCGAGGGTGGTACGAGGCGGGGAGGTCGATTCCAAAACCACCAGGTTCCCTTTACGCAGGCAGGGGACAATTGCCTCCGCCGCGGAAATGACCGCGCTCATATCCGCGAGCTTATATTTTCGCCCCTCATACTCGTTGTACTGATTTTCATGGAACGGGGTTGGGACGGAGATCAGGAACGCGTCGGCTTCTTCGGGAACCGGGGAAACGGTCAGGTTGCCGGATTTTACAGCGGCTTCCACCAGGGTACGCAGGCCAGGCTCGTGGATATGGATCTCACCGTTCTTGAGGGTATTCACAACCCGGGGATTGACGTCGACCCCGATGACTCTCAGTCCATGGGTGGCAAAGGTGGACGCTGTCGGCAGGCCAATATATCCCAGACCGAGAACACAAATCTTTTGAAAGTTCACACAAACTCCTTGTTCGATGATGGATTGCCGCTTGTCTGGACGGTTGCTCGACACTTCTGCGGCACCATGATATTCGTGCCAATTATACAGCCTCCTTTGGATTACTTTTCACAACTTTGAGCCTTGAATCTCGTAGGAGGAGTAGAGTAAACAAATTGTATTGTTGTATAATGAAATGGAGACACTATGCCAGAATTCCTGCTCAATCCGAATGCAGTGTACATCTTGCTGATGGCGGGCGCATTGATGGCATTGCTGGCTCTTGCCACACCGGGTACGGGCCTGTTGGAAATTGGAGCGCTTTTCACCATTGTCCTGGCAGGCTATGGGCTATACACTTTAAGCTTCACCTGGTGGGCAGTCCTGCTCATGGTGCTGAGCGCCATCCCCTTTGTTTACTCCCTGGAAAAACCAAAACGTGAGCCTTTTTTGATCCTTGCCATCCTGATGCTGATCGCTGGATCGATTTTTATTTTCCCTCGAACGATCAGGCAGGCGGGTGTGAATCCCTGGCTGGCGCTGCTCGTTTCTGCCCTGGTCGCAGGCTTCCTGTGGCTCGCCGCCCGAAAGACCGTGGAAGCTGCACGGATCAAACCGTCCCATGATCTGGGAGGGCTGATTGGGCAAACCGGGGAAGCCAAGTCACGAGTTTATGCGGATGGGAGCGTGCAGGTTGCCGGGGAGTTGTGGTCTGCTCGCAGTGATGAGCCTATTGCGGCTGGCAGCCCGGTCCGGGTGGTTCGCCGGGATGGATTCACTCTGTTCGTCAAAAAAACAGATTGATCCTGGAAGAAGTCACAATATCGCATTCATATCGGAAACAAAAAGGAGAAACATATGGATTATACAGTTCTTTGTGTCCTGGGTGCAATCGCTCTACTTCTCTTCCTCTTTCTTGCATCGGCCATCCGGGTGGTACCGGAATATCAACGGCTCGTCGTGTTCCGGCTGGGCCGCTGTATCGGCACGAAGGGCCCTGGGATCGTCCTTCTGATCCCAGTCATCGACCGGGCGGTCAAGGTAGATCTGCGGGAGCAGGTGCGTGAGATCCCTCATCAGACCTCCATTACCAAGGATAACGCTCCGATCTCCATCGATTTCCTCTGGTACTACAAGGTGCTGGATCCCGCCGAGTCGGTGCTGCAGGTGGGTAACTTCGAGATGGCCGCCCAGGGTATGGCGACCACGACCCTGCGTGCGGTGATCGGCGGTATCCCGCTGGACGATGTGCTGTCTGAACGCGAGCATATCAATACCATGCTCCGCACCCGTCTCGATGAGGTGACCGAGCGCTGGGGTGTTAAGGTGACCAACGTCGAGATCCGCGAGATCATCCCGCCGCGTGATGTGCAGGACGCCATGAACCGCCAGATGTCGGCTGAGCGTATCCGCCGCGCGGTGGTGACGGAATCGACCGGTACGCGCGAAGCGGCCATCAACGTGGCACAGGGCGAGAAGCAGTCCGCGATCCTGCGGGCGGAAGGCTCCAAGCAGTCTGCGATCCTCGAAGCGGAAGGACAGCAGCAGGCCCAGCAACTAAGGGCCCAGGGTTTTGCCCGCGCCCTGGAGGAGATCTTCGGAGCTGCCCGGCAGGTCGATCAAAAGACGATGACGCTCCAGTATTTCGATACGCTGAAGGCCATTGGCGCCAGTCCCTCGACAAAATACATTTTCCCGATGGAATTTACAACCATGCTCGAGGGTTTCGTCAATAACCGGGATGGAAACAAGTAAAGCCGTTCGTTAGAGTGAAACGCAGGCAGTCGAGGAAAATTTGGCTGCCTGCGTTTTTTATTGATACAATTCCCGCTATGGAAATTCAAGTAGCAAGCCTGCGCGACCTGGGGGCCCTGCGCCGGTTGGAAAATAAGGTCTTTGAGAAGGATGCCTGGTCCATTTTGGATCTGGTGGCAGTGCTGACGTGGTCGGAAGTGGTTCGCTTGAAGGCAGTGATCGATAATGAAATGGTGGGGTTTGTTGCCGGGGACCCGCGTCCGGCTCAAAATACAGGCTGGATCGCCACCATTGGGGTGGATCCACTCTACCAGGGTCGTGGGATCGGTCGGGCACTCTTGCGGGCCTGTGAAGCCCAGCTGAAATTCCCCACGGTCCGCTTGACCGTCAGGATATCCAACGATCGAGCCATCTCCCTGTACGAGAAGGAGGGATACCGGACCGTGGATATCTGGAAGAAGTATTACAACGATGGGGAGGACGGCCTGGTGATGGAAAAGGTTCTGAATCACCAATGAATAACGCGCTATTTTCATCGATCAATCATGAATACCAGCCGTAGTGGGATATAATCGCCGTTGATGAGCTCTGAAGCATTATTACCGCCCGTTTGGGTCGATCGCCAGCTTCTATTTGACAAAATGATCAGGGATTTATCGGTTCAGTCCCGTGTCTCCGTGGACACCGAATCCAATAGTCTTCATGCCTATCGTGAGCAGGTCTGCCTCATTCAATTTTCAACTCCCACAACCGATTACATCCTCGATCCGTTTGTCTTCAATGATTTAAGCGCGCTTGGTCCACTTTTCAGTAACCCAGCCCAGGAAAAGATTTTCCATGCCGCGGAGTATGACCTGATCTGTTTGACGCGTGACTTTGGGTTTGAGTTCGCCCACCTGTTCGATACGATGTATGCTGCCCGCGTCCTGGGATATTCCATGGTCGGGCTCGACAATATGCTCTCTGAGAAACTGGGTATCACGGTCGACAAGCGCCATCAAAAGGCGGATTGGGGTGCAAGGCCGCTGACGCCGGCCCAGATCGATTATGCCCGCCTGGATACCCACTATCTTTTCCGGCTGCGCGATATCCTGGAGGCGGAACTTGCCGAGAAGGGACGGCTGGAGCTGGCACGGGAGGATTTCGCACGCGCCTGCAGGGTGGACCTGCCTCGTGAAAAGGTCAATGGCGCCTCCTGGAGACGGTTCAGCGCTCGCAAGGATCTTTCGCTGCGCGAGCTGACCATTCTCAGGGAACTGTGCGCCTTCCGCGACCACATTGCCGAGCAGCTGGACCGGCCCCCGTTCAAGGTGCTGGATGATGATACGCTTTTGGCCATTGCCCGCAATCTTCCGGAAAAGGATGTCGATCTGTCTGGGATTGGATTAAGTCCAAAGCAGATTCGCCTGTGGGGAAACGAAATTCTGGTGGCGGCCAGGCGCGGGGCGGATGCGCCACTTGTGACACGGGAACAGATCCGGCGTCCGACCGAGGCGGTCCTCCGTCGCCTGGAAAAACTCAAAAACTGGAGAAAGTCTTCGGCGAAGGAAATGGGCGTCGAATCGGATATTGTCCTTCCCAAAGTCTATTTGAATGCTTTGGCCGAAAATCCCCCAAAGACCAGGGCTGATTTGGAAGCGGTACTGGCGGAGTCCCCCTGGCGTTTTCAGCAGTTTGGTACACAACTTTTAAAAATACTCGGAGGTTGATATGCGGATCAGTTTTCACGGTGCAGCGCAGACCGTAACGGGAAGCCAGCACCTGCTGGAAATCAACGGTCATCGGCTTCTTTTGGATTGCGGTCTGTATCAGGGAAAGAGAAGCGAGACCTACGAGCGAAACTTGAATTTTGCCTATGATCCGCGCAAGGTGGATGCGGTCATCCTGTCGCATGCACATATCGATCATGCCGGGAACCTCCCCAATCTTGTTCAGGATGGTTATGAAGGTCCCATCTATGCCACGCAGGCAACCGTGGATCTTGCAACGGTTATGCTGGCCGATTCGGGCCGCATCCAGGAATCGGATGCTGAGTTCCTGAATAAAAAGCGGGTTGCGCGTGACCAGGAAGCGATCGAGCCTTTATATACGGAAGCGGATGCTGCCAAAGCGGCAGCACTCTTCCATGCCATGGAGTATAACCAGCCGTTCGCGCCGGTACCGGGTGTGGTTGCACGCTTTATCGAAGCGGGTCACATCCTCGGCTCTGCGGCAATCTCTCTGGAGATCGAGGAGAAGGGTCGAAAGATCCGCTTCTGGTTCTCCGGCGATATCGGCCGATATAAGCTGCCCCTCTTGCGCGACCCGGTCTTGCCTCATGATGTGGATTATTTATTGATGGAATCAACCTACGGTGATAAACCGCATCTCGACCCGAGCCTGGCCTTCGAGGAGTTTCACGACGTTGTGGACCGCACCTTGAAACGCGGCGGTAAAGTAATTATTCCCGCCTTCGCCGTTGGCCGCACCCAGGAACTGGTCTACCACCTGAACATAATGATGTTCACGAAGGATGTGCCGCCTGCGCCCGTATTTGTGGATAGCCCGCTGGCGGTCAATGCCTCGCAGGTGTTCAGGAAACATCCCGAATGCTTCGATGACGAGACGCGCTGGTTCGTGCAGCAGGCCCAGCACCCCGCTCTCGATTTCAAGCTTTTGAAATATGTCCAGTCGGTGGAAGAGTCCAAGGCGCTCAATTTGCGGAAGGATCCGATGATCATCATCTCTGCCTCCGGCATGGCTGAGACCGGACGCATCCTTCATCATTTGAAAAACAACATCGAGGACCCCAAGAATACGGTCTGTATCGTGTCCTGGCAGGCTCCGAACACCCTGGGCAGGCGCCTGGCGGACCGTGAGAAAGAGGTCAGGATCTTTGGCGAGCCCTATCATGTCAACGCGGAGATCGCCACCATCGGCGGCCTCTCCGGACATGCCGGGCAGGATCTGCTGACGAACTATGCAGCCAATGTAAAGGATACGGTAAAAAAAGTATTCCTGGTGCACGGGGAGCCGGGGCCGGCTGCTGCGCTGACCGAAAAGCTGAAATACCAGGATATGCACGAAGTGTATTATCCCGCCCTCCATTCAAGCGTGGAAATTTAGGTCATACCCTTTAATGGGTATGATATAATCTCGCCGCCATTCAAGAAAGTGAAATAAACTGGGAAGGTGCCAGAGTGGTTGAATGGGACGGTCTCGAAAACCGTTGTGGGCCTCGTGTCCACCGAGGGTTCGAATCCCTCCCTTCCCGCCAATAAGGTCTGACAGTTCGCTGTCAGACCTTTTGTAATTCCTGACCGGACTTCGGTAAAGACTTAGTGCGGCGATGCCAGGGTCTGTCCAAATCCTCGTTACGAGACTATGATGCATTTATTTGTAAAAATGTAAAGATAAGGTGCTATCATTTCGGTATTCGAACTGTACATATCAGACGAACGAAAAAATGAAAATCAGGATCACTTTCAATGAAATGAGGAGCGGAGAATAGCATGTCAACATCGAGTTCAGCGGCATTTCGAAGCAGGATTCCTGGTCCATCGCCGGTGCCCATCCTGGGCTGGCTGCCGTTCCTGTTGCGGTTTGGCCGTGCTCCGCTGGCAACACTTGAATATCTCCACAACCAGTACGGGGATTTGATCCAGCTCGGCATCGACAAATATTCCGCGATCGTCGTCTTTCATCCAGAATACAACCGGCAGATCCTGCGCGACCCCGCTTCCTTTTACTCATATGACCTGGATCTCGTTCCCGTGCCTTTCCCGAAGGATAGCGCGATCCGTCATGTAACCAATGGCCTGCCGCTGATGAATGGGCCCCGGCATGACGATCATCGCGCCGAGCTGCTCCCCTACTTTCATAAGAAATTCATTTCGCGTTATTACGAGTCCTCTGTAGAGGTTACGGAGCGCAAGATCGCCTCCTGGAGGATCGGCACGGAGCTCGACATGCGCTCTGAGATGGAGCAGCTTTCCATTTGGCTGGCAACCGCGCCGGTGCTGGGGCTTGACCCCCAAAAGGAAGGGGAAGCCGTCGGGCGGCAGCTTGAACGCACCATGAAACTGCTGCTCAACCCAGCCACCTTGCTATTTCCGTATGATCTTCCGGGTCTGCCGTTCCATGCTCTTTTGAGAGCAGCCGAGGAAATGGAACGCCTGACTCTGCAGGTGATCGCCCGCCGGAAGGAAGCAGGTCTCACCGACAGCGATATCCTCTCGGTCATGATCCGGATGCATGAGGAGGATCCGCAGCGCATGAGCTTGAATGAACTGGTCGGGCATACCGGCATCATGTTCCGTGGCGGTTACAACCCGAATGGTATGGCTCTCTACTGGACCATCCTGCTGCTAAGCCGGCACCCGGATGTATTGAGAAGATTGATCGATGAATTGAACGGGAATATCCCAACACTTGAAGTGCTGGATAAACTTCCTTATCTTGAAGCGGTGATCAAGGAGGGGATGCGCCTCTTCCCGGCGGGTACATGGACCGGGCGGCTCGCCATGCGTGACTTCGAGCTTGATTCACATCCCCTGCCCAAAGGCACCTGGATCGTGATGAGCCCATACATTACACAACGCATTCCCGGGCTATTTCCTGAGCCCTATTGTTTCATGCCCGAACGCTGGCTTGCGAATCATTACTCCTCGTATGAGTTCATGCCGTTCTCGGCCGGTCCACGCTATTGCATCGGTGCATCGCTGGCAATGATGCAGTTGAAGATCGCGTTATCCATCCTGGTTCAGCGATTTTCATTCACGCTGAAACCGGGTACGCAGGTTGATTGCGTCGGTTTGAACTCCATCCGCCCGAAGAACGGATTACCTATGATCGTGAACGCCGCGGGCGCGCCGACTGCCAGGGTCCCTTTCAAGGGCAACATTCATAAGATCGTTCAGCTTTCCTGATACGTATATACCCAAACGCTTTGCTGGCTCGCCCGATCAGGCTTTTTGTAAAATAAAAAACCAGTACTTCCGGTGATCGAGATTTCGAACATGGTGTGGCGGACGGGTCTTTAAACCTGCCAGCGGATAAGAGATGAAATGCATGATTTTGGGAGTATAGGTGTTCACCAGCCGGATCCGCCGTTGGCGATCGAGTTCAATGGCCTTGCTCACATTGTCGGTGATCTCTTCTTCACGGATTAGTTTGAGCCCGCTATTCAATAGCTGTGTGCGCCAACGCTGGATCTTTTCTTCATAGCGCAGGTCTGCGTAAAGAAAATATCCATTGGGTCTCAGCACACGGCAGACCTCATCGAAGAATTGCGTGATACGGGGATAATACATCGAGGCTTCCAGATTAACAACAATGTCGAACGATCGATCGGGGAAGGGGAGCGCCTCTGCATTGCCATATTCGAACGACAAGCCTTCAGCGTGATAGCGCTTTCGAGCAAAATTGACTGCCTGCCTCGAATAGTCCACGCCCTTGTAGGATTTGGGCTTGAAGTGACGCATCATGAAATTTGCGCCGCCGCCCCGGCCTGAGCTCACCTCCAGCACATCCGCATTTTCCCAGGCTATGAATCTACCGATGTGGTGATACAGCTGGGCCGAAAAACGATGTCCCTCTTCTTCCGGCAATAACGCAAGGTCCACCTCCGGCTGATTCAACGGGACATATCCGAAATTCAGGAACAAGGCATCCTTATCGTTGAACCGTGTCGAAAGATAGTCGTAAATCAACCGCATCATCACACTTTTGAAGCTGGGAAAATGATGGAATAACAGCTTGTTCAGCATCTCTCCTCCTATCGTTGGGTTAAATTTATAACCCATCCAGGCTGGGTATGCTTCTCCGTCGTGGGTTTCGAGCGATACCAGAGGGAATTTATACCATTATGGTCATAAAGATACAAACCTCTTTCCAAACATAGGTGGCGGGTGTATTATCCCGTTTGAGTTGGCCAACTCACGTGTAAAAACTTACGAGGAGAGTCCATGCCTAATCAACCCCTGGTGGAACTGCTTGCCAGCTATGTTCCGCGATTGATTCAAAAACGCGCCGTTCTAAACCCCGAGCCGATATCATTCCCCATAGCTGACGGCTTTCAATCGGTGGTTTTGTTCGCTGACATTTCGGGTTTTACAGCCCTGACAGAAAAGCTTGCCGGACGAGGTCCAGTGGGGGTCGAGACCCTGGCGCGCATCCTCAACGACTATTTTGGAAAAATGATCGATGTCATCCACGAACACGGGGGAGATGTGGTGAAGTTTGCGGGCGACGCGCTGATCGTTGTCTGGCGCATCGATTCCAGCCCAGGGGAGAGGGATTCCGCCTCCAATGGAAGTCAGCGCCAGTGGACGTTGCGAGCCGTGGAATGTGCGCTCCACATCCGTGAACGGCTGTTGAATTATTCTGCCGAAGGCAGCCCTCTCTACCTGAAAATGGCGCTTGCGACCGGTCAGATTACAGAGGTTCATGTGGGTGGAGTCTTTAATCGCTGGGAATTTGTATTGGTTGGAGATCCCCTGGTGGAACTCAGCTTTGCAAACAATCTGGCGAAACCTGGCGACATTCTCATCAGCTCCTCTGCATGGAATTTGATCAACAAGGATGTCGAAGCCGTTCCCCTTGACGTTCCTGGCAGGGATGAGAAGCAAAAAGCTGTCCGGCTGGTAAGGCTAAAGACTGCCTCGCAACTTCCGGCTGGGGAAGAACGGATCGTGATTACAGAGAATTTACAGGCTTTCTTGAGTCCCTACATCCCGGGTTCGATCATCAATCGTATTGCGGCTGGACAATCGGAGTGGTTGGCAGAATTCCGCAAGGTCACGATCATGTTTATCAACATACTCGAGCGTGAAGAGGACCTTTCCTTGGAGACGGCTCAAAACCTGATGCGGATGATCCAGCGCGTCGTCTATCGCTTCGAGGGCAGCCTTAACAAGATCAGCCAGGATGATAAAGGCATCATGGTCGATGCCGCGTTTGGTCTGCCGCCTCTGGCACATGAAGATGATGCATTGCGCGCCATCCAGGCGGGCATGATGCTGCGGGATGAATTGAAGAAGCTGGGGATTCGCAGTTCCATTGGCATTACCACCGGACGACTGTTCTGCGGTCTGGTTGGGAACAATGACCGCCGAGTCTATACGTTCCTGGGCAGTTCTGTGAACCTGGCAGCGCGTTTGATGACGCTTGGCTCTTCCCAGGAGGAGGTCATCGCACGTGAAGGAATTGCGCTGCTCTGTGACCGTCCCACTTATGAAGCGGCAAGGGAACAGGTGGAGTTCGAAACACTTGTGCCACAGCGCGTAAAGGGTAGAACGGAAGCGGTCGATATCTTCCATCCTTTGCACAGCAAGAAGGCAGTGCTGCACCCGAAAACACAGTTGATCGGACGGCAGGAGGAAAAGGCCATCCTGATCAATTCATTACTTGAATTACAGCGGGGCTCTGCCCTGCAAACGGTCGTGCTGCACGGTGAAGCGGGCATCGGTAAATCTCAATTGGTGGAGGAACTGGTGCGTCAGGCGGAAGCCTCACAGATCAAATTATTGTTGGGAGAAGGCGATGCCATTGAGAAGAACAATCCCTATCACGCCTGGCGGGCTGCATTTGACCGCCTATTTGGTGTGGAGGAGATCTTTCGAAAGCCGCAGCTCACCGACGAAGATCGCGAAACCGTTCGGAATGCGGTATTGGAGAAGCTGGGTCAGATCGACTCTGACCTTCTGCGCTATGCGCCCTTGTTGACCGCGCTGCTGCCAATCTCGATCCCTGAGAATGACTTTACCTCCTCGCTATCGGGGGAGACCCGCGGCGGCAACATCCGTGAGCTGCTGTTGAGGATATTGCAGCATGAAGTAAGCCAGGCTCCGTTGTTGATCGTGCTGGAAGACCTGCATTGGGTGGACTCGGCCTCATGGATCTTTCTTGCGGATGTGTATCAAAAGGTTCGCCCGCTCATGCTGGTCATGACCACCCGTCCTCTTTCACCGCCGGTTCCTCAGGAATTCAAACTCATCGCGGAAAAATCCGATACCCATTTCATCAGGCTGGAAGCCATGCCCCTGGATGATGTGGACGCCCTGGTCTGTCAGCGGCTGGGGGTCGAAGCGATTCCACCCCTGGTGAGTAAATTGATCCGTGAAAAATCGGAGGGCCATCCGTTTTTTGCAGAGGAGCTGGCATATGCCCTGCGAGATTCAGGCGTGCTGTTGATCGAAGGGCAGCGCTCCCGCCTCGCCTCCGGCTTGAACGATCTGGCAGAGGTCGCGCTGCCCGATAACCTTCAGGCTGCGATCACCAGTCGCATCGATGGCTTGAGCCCGTCCCAGCAGTTGAGCCTGAAAGTGGCAAGCGTCATCGGGCGTATCTTCAGTTATCGCATCCTTGAGGCGATCCATCCGATCGAAACCGATAAGCCAGAATTACGCGAGTACCTGGATACTGTGACGCGACTAAGCCTTACCCTCGTCGAATCGGAAACTCCGGATCTGGCCTATATCTTTAAGCATGCGGTCACTCATGAAGCAGCCTATAACATGATGTTATTTGCCCAGCGCCGACAGCTGCATCGCGCCGTGGGGGAATGGATCGAGGCGAACCACCAACAGGATCTTGAGTCATTCTATACCCTGTTAGCCTATCACTGGCAGCAAGCCGCCAGCACACCGGATGCCGCGACAGATCCGGTCGTCATGAACAAAGCGCGTGAGTTCCTGGAAAAGGCCGGGAACCAATCCTTGAATAACTTTGCCAATGCGGAGGCAATTGAGTTCTTTACCAGGCTGCTTGATCTCACGGATCCAAACGCTGTGAGTGCACTCTACCTGGGAAAGCTGCATCGAAAATTGGGGGATGCCTATCTGGGATTGGGAAAGCTCGCCGAAGCGAAGGAGCACATTGTAAAGGCGATGGCGACTCTTGGACTTCCGCTTCCTGGCTCGGACCTGGGACTGGTCGGCGGCATTCTGAAGCACGTAGCCAGGCAGGCAGGTCATCGCATGAGGCCAGAGCGCCATCCAGGCAATGAACTTGACCCCGAACAGGAGGAGACGCGCCTGGAAATTGTGACTCTTACCGAGAAACTTGCTGTTGTACAGTTCCTCAACGGCGATCCGAATCCCCTGCCGATGTTGTTCGCTGTTTTGGCTGGCTTGAATACAGGCGAAACGGTGAAGCCAACACCCGAAACCTGGTCACTGTACGCCACGATGAGCGCGGTTGCTGATTTCGTTCCCATCCATTCCCAGGCAAAATATTACAAGGAGCGCTGGTTTGAGCTCGGAAAAGAGATCGATGCTCCCAACGCATTCGTGGATGGCGCCATCGCGCTCTGCACCGTCGCAAGTGGGAACGGTAAATGGCAGGAGGTGAAGGACCTGGTTGAAAAAGCTTCCGCCATTTGTGAGGAACTCGGCGATCATCGCCGGGGGGCGGAAGCATGGGCATATTTAAGCGCCAATACGTTAATTGAAGGCGGACCGAAACTGGCCGAAAGCTATAATAAACGTTCGTGGGAAATTGCGATGCGCCGCGAAAACCCCATCCATATTGCCTTTGCCTATCAGGTTGATTGCTCGGCCATGGCGTGGAAGGGCGAATACGATGACTGCATCGCCAATGCTCGCAAATGTCTGGCACTTTCTGAGAAGAGTTGGGTGGGTGATATCCCCGAATACATTGTGCGGAGTGCCATGTGGCTGGCGCAGTGGTCGAAAGGCGAACGGGATGGCATCTGGGAGGCCGTCAGGACTGCGCTGGATAAATTTGCCAAAGCCTCTGTGGTTGATTATTCGGCCTATTTGATCGACCTGCATCTGGCTGAAATCGTCTTCATGGCCTGGGATCAGGAAAGCAGGGATGGACTTTCGAAGACGCAGATGGATGAGTTTCAAAAGTATGCGCAAATCGCGATCAGGAACTTGAAAAAGTATACGGCCATCTTTTCAATCGGCGAGCCTACCCTTAGGCGCTTCCAGGGAAAGATGGAATGGCATCAAAAGAAACCTGAAAAGGCCCGCCAATTGTGGCGGGCAGCAATTGCAAAGGCGCATTCATTTCCGATGAAATATGAGGAGGCGCGTGCCAGCCTTGAATTGGGAAGACATTTGGATGCAGACAATTCCGAGCGTGCCCAAGCCCTGGACAATGCCAGGGTGTTATTTGGAGAGTGTGGTCTGGAAAACTGGGTTTCCATCGCTACAGTCGAACAGCAGGTTCATTAGAATTGATGTATGCCCCTCCGATAAATGGGAGGGGAACCCTTGGCAGTGATCGATAAAAAATAAATGGGCCTATCATTGCCGGAAATACCACGTGTGTAGAGGAGATTCATGGAGAGAACGTTATCCTATCGAATTGCGCCAGCCGTGCTGCGTTCAGGCGGGTTGTACGGCAATATGTTCATGCTCTGGGCCGACCCCACCGATTTTATGCGAAGTCTGTATGATCATTTTGGAGATATCGTCCCCATTGGCGGGAGGCATCCAAGATATGTTTTTGCGTTTGGTCCTGCCCGGAACCAGGAAATATTCACAGATACGACGGTGTTTCAAAATTATTCCTTCGATGATATCCCTTATTTCGCACATTCAAAAGCCTATGCGCGTGAACTGACGCTGGGACTTGGCTTTCTAAATGGTCCTGAGCACCGTGAGCGCCGCCGTTTGTTGAGGCCCTCTTTCAGCCGGGAATCGGTCAATAAATTTACGGATATCTTTATTTCCATGACCGAAAATATGCTCGCCTCCTGGAAGGACCGTGAGACGATCGAAGTGTTCCCGGAGCTGGAGAACCTGATCGTGGATATGGGGCTGCACACCCTGATGGGCCTGGAGCCCAGTCCCACCGCCGATAAGGTGAAAAAGTTGTTCGATGATGTATTTACGCTAGTGTTCTCGATCTCGTATGGCTTTTTGCCCGTGAATATTCCTGGTACGGCGTATTATCGTGCAGGTGTTGCGACACAAAAACTTTCGGTTGAGATCAGGAAGCTGATCGAGCAGAAAAAACAGGCAGGCGCGCATGGCGACGATATCCTTTCCCAATTGGTTCGTTTGCAGGCGGAAAATCCCGATTTTACAATGGAGAACCTGATCGGTTCTGCTGCCGGTATCTTCCGCGGAATGTATCCCAACGTGGCTTCAGCCCTCGTATGCGCGTTTCTGCTGCTGGCCCTCCATCCCGGAACCATGCAGGATGTTCTGCAGGAAATTCACGACCAGCTGGACGGAAAAACTCCGACAGCCGAAGACCTTGACTGCCTGGTGTTATTGGATGCCGTGATCATGGAGACATTGCGCATCCTGCCGCCTGCCTATTGGATCGCGCGCATCTCCCGCGCTCCGTTTGTTCTGGGCGGACAGGAATTCCCTCTCGGCTCAACGGTGCTTCTAAGCCCATTTGTGACCCAACGCATGGCGGATGTCTATCCCGAACCAGATCGTTTCCTGCCACGCCGATGGATCGGCGTACGGCATCAGCCGTATGCTTTTATTCCGTTTGCGGTTGGCGTTCGCCAATGTCTTGGACAATTCTATACGATCAACCTTTGCAAGGCAGTGATGACCACCATCCTCCAGCGTTATTCTCTCTCTCTTGTTCCTCATACAAAATTGGATTTTGTGGGCACGCGCCGTCCTGCTCCTCGTCCCGGGACATTCATGAAGATCGGACCGCCGGGGGTGCCGGTCGTGCCGGAAGGTTTGAGCGGTAACTATCGGCGTTTCGTCAGCCTGAACGATTGAACGGATTGCCGCCAACACCGTCACAGACCAGAGGGTCACGATCTAGAGTTTTGGCATCCTGGCCTGTGTATTGAACTTATCCCAGGCATAGTTATAGAGCCAGGCACCTTTTGGCTGTGCGGGAATCTGCTTGACGGCCTCATACCACTTCGATTCCATTTCGAATGCTTCGGCAAAACAGTCCGCCGAAAATTTCGCTCGCTCTGCCTGAGGCGCAGCGGCTCTCGCCAGGGCCCCCTCCACAAAGTTCTTTTCGAGCTCATCGCGTGGGTCGGCGTAGGCAACAATCCGGTGTTGGTAATCGGCAAGCGTAGCGCGGTGCAGGATTTCGTGCTGCCAGAACAAGGAGGGGCGATGGGGATCATATTCATCGGCTGGAGGAGATCCCATGTCGGGCAGCGAGGCATCGATCCAGAGCGGTTTAAAAATACTGGTGCAAGGTGAAGCTGTGGCGGTGACAAAGATCGTCGGGTGCTCCCTGTCCAGGTGCACGACCATGGAACCGGTCGTATTCCCATCACGGATGGGACCAAAGCTGCCATGCCAACAGACATCCGCGCCGAAGATTGGGTTGTTTTGCGGCTGCCAGCTGGTTCCGCTGCCGCCATCCGGCAGGTGGGTGCGGAGCAGATTCATCATAAACCCCGTATCGATACGGCCCTTGTACTCCTGGAGTGCCGCCATCGTGACCGCTCGACGGTTGCGGCCCTTCACCAGGGTTGTGAGTAGAAAATCATTATAGGCATCGCCAAAGTTGAAACCATTCGCCGTTTTTATCCAGCCCTTTCGTAGGGCATAGTCTATCAGGTCCGGTGATGACAGCTTTGGATCGAAATCTGTTCCAATGGTCAAATAGTTGGAGATTGAATCAGACTGGATAACATGCTTGACCGCATAACGCTTGCCTGACGTTTCCACCACCCACGCATCGTCTGGGTCAGCGATCAGAAAGCTGCTATAGTAATAGTCTGCACCGACGATGCAGCTGCCGCCCTGTCCATACTGTCCCAGCAGCTCAGTGATGACTTCCATTGCCTGGCGCGCGCTGTTTCCACGTTCCAGTCCGAGCCGGACAAGGTCCATGCCGATCAATTTGGTGTTTTTTTCAACCGGCTCTTTTGGGAAGACCGCTTCGTTGCCGATCACGACCTGATGATCATTCACGCCCATCTCCGCGCCCCAGATCCAGTATGGTTTCGAGAGCAGGGTGGCATTCGTGTGCTCGACTTGCGGGATCTCGATATAGGTGCATTTGACGGTCTCGTTCTTTGGATAATCCGCGGCGGGGAAATATTCAACGACCTGTGCTTCGTTGGGCGGCCGATCAGAATTTTTGGCGAAGACAGCTACACCATCAGCTGTATCACTCTTGATTGCCAGTATTGAGTCGCACATTGAATTTCTTCTCCCTTTTGTGAGCTGTCGAGATGTTGCGCAGCATTATACGCTAAACAGAAGATGAAGCGAAAGATTCTTCGCCTTCAGCGTTAATTCAGAATTACTTACCATTTCAAAAGAACTTTGGCAAAGATGTATCAAGAGCAGTTTTAGATGGAGGAGTTCAAAAATTTACCCGGTATGCCTGTCTGTCTTCATATTATATTTTGACGGTGCGAGTAACTCAATTGGGCTGCCGGAAATCGAATAGGAGCAGGAAGGAAAATCTACCTCAAGCATTACCCAATCATCTCCTTTGTCCCAACGCAGGACGATTGTGGAATCTGGGGTTTTGGGCATACTGAACGTTCCATTGAAGGCGGGATGTTGATTTCGGAAGCGAATTAATTCGAACAGCGACTGAACTACCGGGCGTTTGATGGCCTGCTCGATCTCTTCGAGGGTGTAATAATGTCGGTTTATGTCGCGCCCTACACCACTTCTGGTCAGCAATTGCATGTCGTTTTCACCTGCCAGCAAACCTACATAATAGACTTGGGGGATGCCGGGAGCAAAAAATTGGATTGCCCTAGCCAGTAAATAATCTTGATCATTACGTCCCAGGGCATCATAGAAGGTGCAGTTTACCTGGTACAGATCCAGATTCGATGCCGCCGCGCCGCTGGCCAGGCGACTTTGCCCGTTGCTGTTGGCGTGAATTTTTTCCACCAGGGCATCCAGTTCCTCAGGGGGAATAATGCCAGGGCTGCCTTGTGGCTCGCTGCTGTTCACACCTATATCGATCACACCGATACCATCATGGGTGTCCAACACGGTGATGGCATTGCGCGGGCTTATCTTCAGCCACTGTTTAAGATACCGGCTGGTACGATTGAAGATGCTGTGCAAAACCAACGGGGGAAGAGCAAAATCATAGACGCGATCCACCTGGCGTGCGATGTCAATCTGGCGGCGATAATAGGAATGAATCTCGACGAGTACTTCCATTTCCAAATCTGCTGCCTGCCTGGATATATCCCTTATGAAATCGAAGGTTTCAGGGATCATAAAACAGCTGCTTCCAGATTTTTTGACGGCATAACCGATGGCGTCCAACCGCACCATCCGGATGCCATTTTCATGCAGTGTTCGTAACACAGATTGCAAGTAGGCTTTCCCCAGGGGATGCAAAATATTGATGTCAATCTGTTGCCCGGAAAACGTAGTCCATAGCAGGCGTTTTTGGTTATTCTTTAGAGTAACGTAGGAAAAAGGCAGGCCCGGTCGTGGACGATAGATGCTCAACAGGTCAGCCTCGGTGGCACCATTCGGAAAAACATCGTCCATGGTAAGGAACAAGTCCTTGTAGATTGATGCATCGCCTTTCTCATAGTAGTCCAGAAATTCCGGGGAGTAGGAAGAGATATGATTGACGATCAGGTCCGCCATCACATCCACATCCTGTCCCAGTGCCTTGATTTCTGTCCAGCTTCCCAGGCTGGGATCGATCCTCCTATGGTCAATGGGATCAAAGCCTGCATCGATACCGTGTATAGGATAATAAAACGGGAGGAGGTGAACACCTCCGAACAGTCCTGCGAGAGGACCTTTTAGCAGCTGATGTAACGTGTGAATATCGCCTCTTCCGAGGCGATCCGCATATGTAACGAGCTGTACGGCATTTTTCATGATCTTGGACCGGACGGATAAAATTCCAACCTACACCCCCATAAGGAATTGAAAAGCCTGATCGTTCCAGCCAGGTATCGACTCATGTCCAAAGTCAGGATAGATCACCATCTCCTTCGGTGAAGTAAGCTTGTTATACACAGCAAACTGTGTTGAGGGAGGGCAGATGGTGTCCATAAGGCCCATTCCCCAAAGCACTTCTGCCTGGACACGAGGAGCCAGAAATTGAATATCAATATATCCTAACTTCTCAAATATCGCTGCTTCATGTTTGTGCATGGGATCTGAATGACGGAAGTACTCCTGAAGTTCCAGGTAAGCATCCTTTGCCTGATCCATTTCCCAGACTCGAATGTAGTCACTTAGGAAGGGGTAGAGTGGTGCGGCACGTTTAATGCGCGGTTCCAGGGCAGCACAGGCGACAGTTAGTGCTCCTCCCTGGCTGCCGCCCATGACGCCAACCCGATTCGGGTCTACATCAGACATTTCCATAACGATCCTCGCCAGCTGAGCGGTATCAAGAAAGACCTGCCGGAAGAGCAGCTTTTCAGGCGACCCCCGCAATGCATCATCGAGTCCACGAATAATATGCCCATAAAGTGTATTTCCGCGCACACTTCCGCGATCTTCCGATAATCCGGCCTGGCCGCGACAGTCCATGGCAGCTACGGTAAAACCAGCAGCAACAAAGCCAAGCTTATCGAACCAGTCACCGGAATCGCCTGTATAACCGTGAAATAGCAGCACAGCAGGATGTGGGGAGGTCGCATTTGCAGGACGCATCAATTTCGCGTGTACCCGTGCGTTATCTACACCTGTAAAAAACAAGTGAAAACACTCAACATTGGGCACCTGAAATGCAGAAGTGGTTAATTCGACTTTGGGATCAATCGAGTGCATTTCTGCCAGGCTGCTGTCCCAGAACGAATCGAAATCGGCTGGACGTGGGTTTTCCCCACGATATACTCTAAGCTGTTCCAGCGGTAGATCAAAGGTCAAGGGCATTTTCAACTCCTGTTCTGTAATGAAGTTAACTCTAGAAGCTTATCCCTTGACTGAGCCCTGTAGCAGAGCCGTGATGATCTGTCGCTGGAACAGCAAAAAGATGATGAGGGTAGGCAGCAGAATCAGAATCGTGCCGGCGCACAACAGAGGGACATTGGTCGCGTAGTGGCCCTGGAATGCTCCAAGCGCACCGGCCATCGTTCGCTCCGTCGGGTCCTCCACCAGCACCAGCGCAATGAGAAACTGGTTCCATGTCCAGACGGACATGAGGATCCCGAGTGACGCGAGCGGCGCCCGTGCGAGCGGAATGTGGATGCGCCAGAACAAATCCCAGGTGGTCGCGCCATCGACAAGGGCTGCCTCTGAGATTTCGGCTGGCATGTTAACGAAGTGGGCGCGCATCCAGAAGACGGCAAAGGGCATGTACAGGGCAATCAGAGGCAGCACGATCGCGAAACGAGTGTTGTAGATCCCCATTGACCGCTCCAGATAGTAGAGGGGGACGATGATTCCTCCAAACGGAAGGGTCAATCCAAACACGAACAGGAACAGAAGCACACGCCAACCGGGGATTTTCAAAAGACCGATGGCGAACGCTGCCATTGTCGAAATGATCAACGCAATTGGCACAACCGCAATCACTATGAAGGTACTCGAGGCCAGAAGGGCGGTCATGTTCGCAACTTTGAACGCTTCAACGAAGTTGCCCCACTGCGGGTTTGCCGGCCACTCAAGACCGTTAGGCACAGTCCCCGAGGGGTGCAGCGCGGTCGTGAAGATACTGATGAAGGGCAGGATGGTGATCGCCATCAATATCAGGAGCAGGGTCCGTCCTGCAAAGAGCTCGCCGCGTCCAACTTTCATGAGGTAGTCTCCCGGCTCAAGCGCTGGATGGGGATGATGACGACCAGGACCAGAATCATGAGCATGACAGCCAAAGCAGATGCCAGGCCAATTCGCTGCTCGGTAAACGCAAGGATGTAGATCTGAATTCCCGGAACTGCTGTAGAGTTCCCGGGTCCGCCGGCTGTCGCGACATAGACGATATCGAATGCGGCCAGCGCGGCGATCACCGTGACGGTGAGACACACGCCAATCTCGTATCGAAGAAGTGGGATCGTGATTTCTACAAACTCTCTGAACCAGCTTGCCCCGTCGATCCTCGCCGACTCGTAAAGGGCCGGATCGATCTTCGTGATGCCGGTCAGCAACAGGACGGTGCAGAACCCCAGCAGAACCCAGACACCGATAAGGCCGACTGCCGGGAGGGCCCAGTCGAAGTCTCCGAGCCAGGCACGGGCTGCTGTGCCGAGTCCGACCGTCTTGAGGATCTGGTTGATCAAGCCTGGAAGGGCCAGAAGCCAGCCCCAGATGATCCCGGCCGCTACAAGCGGGATCACCTGGGGCAAAAACAGGACGGTCCGGGCCGCTGATCCAAGCCGTCCGGTTGCCACGCGGTGGATTACGCTCGCAACCACTAGGCCGAGCGTCACCGGGATAAAACTGAAGAACACGACCAGCCGGAACGCATTGAAGATGGTCCCGAGCAGATCGGGATCATCCAGGACGGTCTGATAGTTCTTAAGCCCCACCCATGTCATGGGGCCGATGCCGTCCCAGCGAAAGAACGAGTATTGGATGCTTAACAGTAGGGGAAGCAGCACGAACGCGGCATACATCAGCAGCGCGGGCAGGACGAACAACCAGCCGATGATAGACTCCCGACGGACCATCTTATTTTGGAAGATCCGCCGGGAGAACGTGGAAGCCGCGGGGCGAATGTCTGATTTCAGTGTCAATTTCATCGTCCGGCAGTCATTACAACTACTGAGTCAATTCCCGCTGATACTCTTCCTGGACGGTTTTGAGAAGCCCGGCAGCGTCTTGTTTACCGCCAACCATCTTCTGGAGCTCAGGTGTCCAGCCCTGAGCAAAAATTGCGCTCGTCGCGTTGGCAATGAAGTCCATCGACGTGCCAGCCTCGCCAACGACTGGTCCGGCAGCGAGCGTTTCGTTCGTGACCGAGCCCTCAGTGACAGACGGCATTTTGGCACCCGTCGGCCCGCCTGGGTTGGAGCCCCCGACCGCTACATCAATTTGCCGTGCCTGATCATTAGTAGCAACCCAGTTGAGGAAGAAGGCGGCGCAGTCAGCATTTTTGGCCTTAGCAGCAATGCCGAATGTCAGCGGAGCGGACATGGCAGCAGGTGAACCGCCAGCCTCAGCAGGTGGCATCAGGAAGAACCCGACGTTGCCTGGCATATCGGTGTCATATCCAGCGTTCTGCCAGTCACCGTTGAAGATGAAGACACCCTCGCCCTTGCCAAAGCGCGCATTGGCGTCGGTGTACTCGATGGCATTGATATCGGACGGAAAGTAGCCGTTCTTGATCCACTGCTCCAGGTGCTGGGCTGCAACCAGGTTTTCCGGGGTGTCGATTGTGGCACCCTTTTTCTGAAAGATCCAGTCATTGATAGGTTGGGTGGAGCCGACCGATGCCATGAGCGCCTGCAGTGGGAACGCGAGTCCCATGCCGCTCTTGGCACTGCCCCACTGCAT